>NZ_JAUBPW010000024.1:0-86268 GCF_036700965.1 Microcoleus sp. Pol8_D6
GTTGCCCCGATCCGTGGGGGGTAGGCACGGGGGCACTACCCCTACATATTTTTACAACTGATTTAGGATTGCTATAGTCATTCCCCAACTTCGATAACAACAGTGGGAGAGTAGGAGAGAGGGAGAATTAGGAAAATCTTCCTTTATTCTCCTGACTACTGACTACTGACTGCTGACTGCTGACTAATGTGCCCAGAGAATCACACCAGCTTCATAAGGACTGCTAAGATTATCGTGCTTGGGCAAAACGCGCAACGACAAACCTTGCAAACCGCTAGAAGTATAAGTAATGTCAGCCGTATAAAGGCTAGCATTGTGAGAATCTTCTCCCAAATACTCCATCACCACCGGCACGCCACCAATGATATCGCCGTTAGCATCAACCGAGCCTTGATAAAGTTCAACTTGCACGTCTGCAGGCGTCAATCCCATCAGATTAATCCGAGATTTAACAGATATCGACTGATTGACCTTAACTTCTTTATCCTGCGAAATATCAACAGCCTCAATCTTAATATCGTGCCATTTCGCGAGAACGTGCTTCTTCCAGTGAGACAACTCCTTGGCCGGAGCGCAATTATCCGAAGTCATAGTGTGGTAGCGATCGCTCACCGGGAAATATGCCCGCCGCGCGTAATCTTTCACCATCCGAGCAGTATTGAACAAAGGACAATTCAAGCGAATCGAATCCTTCATTTTCTCCGTCCAACCGCGGGGAATGCCATCAGCATCCCGGTTGTAAAACAGCGGTACAACTTCCTTTTCCATCAAGTCGTACAAAGCATTTGCCTCGACATCATCCTGATACTTAGTATCTTCGTAAAATTCCCCATGTCCGATCGGCCAACCGGTACGAACATAATCAGCCTCATCCCACCATCCGTCTAGAATGCTCAGATTCGGCAAACCATTCATCGAAGCTTTCATCCCGGAAGTACCCGAAGCCTCACGCGGGCGGCGTGGAGTATTCAGCCACACATCGCAGCCAGACACCATCATCCGAGCAACGTTAATGTCGTAGTTCGGTAAAAACACCATCGAGCTCATCGTCTCGTGCTCGCGGATGAAGTGAACGATATCCCGAATCAACTCCTTACCCGGAATATCCATCGGGTGAGCCTTCCCAGCAATCACAAACTGCACCGGGCGATTTTGATCCCGCATGATCCGCATGATTCGATCGACATCGCGCAAAAACAGCGTCGCCCGCTTGTAAGTAGCAAAGCGGCGGGCAAACCCGATCGTCAGCACCTTCGGATTGAGAGCTTCCCGCGCGTGTTCGATTTCTGTTTGGGCCGCACCGCGCTCACGCAAAGTCTTTTGCAGCCACTCCCGCGCGAACACCACCAACTCCGATCGACAGCGTTCGTGATTGCGCCATAGTTCCTCATCAGGAATCGACGAAAGCCTGTCCCAGAGACGATCGTCCTTACCGGTCATTTCCCAGTCCGGGCCAAGGTATCGATCGTATAATTCCTGAGTAGACTTCGCCACACAACTGCGAGCGTGAACCCCGTTGGTAATCGAAGTAATCGGTACTTCTTCCTGGGGCAAACCCGGCCACAAACCCTGAAACATCGGGCGCGACACCACACCGTGCAAAGCCGCCACCCCGTTGACAAAACTCGACATTTTAATTGCCAAAATTGCCATATTCAGAGGTGCGGACAAATCGCCAGTATTCTCCCGGCCCAATCCTAAAAACTCATCTTGCGACAAGCCAAACATCTTGGGATACTGACCTAAATAGTGCATCACCATATCCGGCTCGAACAAGTCAAACCCAGCAGGTACCGGCGTGTGAGTCGTAAACATACTGCTCGAAACCACCACCTGTTCCGCTTCTACGAAACTCAGGTGATATTCCTCCATCAGCATCCGAATGCGTTCCAAAGCCATGAAAGCCGCGTGGCCTTCATTCATGTGATAAGCCGTAACTGTCAGCCCCAATGCCTTGAGCATTTTCACGCCGCCGATGCCCAGCATGATTTCTTGGTGCATCCGCAGAGTTTTATCACCGCCATACAGTTGGTCGGTAATATCTTGGTCGTAGCGACTATTAGGTTCAATATTTGTATCCATTAGGTACAAAGGAACGGTTCCCACTTGTACCCGCCAAATCCGGGCGTACACCTTGCGGCCGGGATAGTCTACCTCAATCCGCAATTCCGAACCGTCGGGATTGCGTTCTGGGTGCAGGGGCATATTGTAGAAATCGTTGAGCGGATAGCGTTCTTGCTGCCAGCCGTCAGCGTTGAGATACTGCGAAAAATAGCCTTCTTGGTAAAGCAGGCCGACACCGACTAAGGGCAAGCCCAAATCGCTAGCTGATTTGAGGTGGTCGCCTGCGAGCACGCCCAAACCGCCGGAATAGATCGGTAGGGCTTTAACTAAGCCGAATTCCATCGAAAAGTAAGCGTAGCATTCTTGCTGCTCGGTGCCGCGCTGTTTGCGGTACCAGGCGCGGTTTTTGAGATAATCGTCTAACTGCTGGGCTGCTCGGTTCATTTGGGCAATGAAGCCTTCATCTTCTGCCATTTCTTGCAGTCGCTCTTGAGATATGGTTCCGAGCATCAGCACGGGGTTTTGGTTGCTGGAGTCCCACAGGTCTCGATCGAGGCGGCGGAAGAGGTCTTTGGTATCGACGTTCCAGTCCCAGTGCAAGTTGTAGGCAAGCCTGCGTAGGGGTTCGAGAATTGTCGGTAGCGACGGGGAAACGTTAAATGTGCGAATTGGCTGCATAGACAAAGCCTTTATGTTGGGGTAGCGATATTTTCCTCTGTCTTTAGGTACAAGTCCGTTATTCTGCACACTATTTTAAGTTTTAACAAGCGCGGGCGAGCGCGATCGACTGTATCGACCATCTGTATCGAAACGAAGCCGTGCCCTGTCCCTACCCCAGCTCAGCTTTTAACTGCCGTGGCCCTGTGCAAATGCCGATCGCCCCTAAAACGGCTTTTCCCACTTCAAGTAGGAGTTCAACAATCTTCGCCTTGATTTGGGGATAGAACTCGACCTGCTATACTGCTTAGCAGAAACAGTCACCCTACTGAGCTGGGAGATGGAAAAACCGAGCCAGAAAAACGAGCTCCGCGAGCAAGCCGAAAAAATCTTCTACAAAGGCGAAAAGCACCGGGAGCAAAAACAATGGGAACAGGCATGGGCTTGCTATGAGGAAGCGTACCGACTGCTGCCGGAGGGTGATTTCAAGACCTGGCACCTGCCTTTCAATAACTGGCACCGCGTGGGGCTGACGCTGGCGCAACTCGGTCGCCACGCCGATGCCAGACCCTGGTTAGAGCGAGCGCTGGCGGAGTACAAAGTAAACTGGCAAAACCACTCCTCCGCTATATATCTGCTGTCGATCGCCCAAATTTATGCTTTGTTTGGCGAAAAAGATGCCATGATCAGCGCGCTTGGCGAAAGTTTCGGTAAAGACAATACGCTCGTCGCCAAACTTTATACAAAAATTGAGTTTGAGGCATACAAGGACGATCGCGACTTTCAGGAGTTCATGCAGGATGCCATCAAGCAGACGAAACGGAAGCGCAGGTCGTTCGATGTGAGCGAACTAGCCGTTTTCGGCTGCGATAACTGTCGCAAGAAGGCCTCGCCACCAGACCATCACGACTGGACGGCGATCTGTCGTGAGTGCGGCAACAAGTTTTCCTACAGTGGTTGCTCGTGCGACGGCTGTTGCGGCGGGACGTATGCGGGTTTCGGCGGTGGTCGCACGACTTTTTACGTGTAACGTTCGCAAGACTTACACGCAGCGTTACAAGCTCACGCAGTCGTAAGTCGCGACCCAATTAAGCAATTTTAACTTGTTGCAACTGAGAATTTACCAAAAGTTTGCTAGCATCATTGGCTGATAGTGCAGGGGTGAAATAATGACCCTGAATTTCTTGACAGTGGAGCGATCGCAAACACTCCAACTGCTCTTTAGTTTCTACTCCTTCTGCTACCACGCTCAAGTTCAAATCTCGCCCCAGGGTCGCTACAGCCTTGGCGATCGCCAGTTCGCACGGATCAGTCGTCAATCCGCTGACAAACGATTTATCTATTTTTAAGATATTCAAGGGAAACTTTTTGAGATAATTTAGAGAACAATAACCCGTGCCGAAATCGTCCAGCGCAATTTGCACTCCCATATTCTGCAACTCCCTGAGAACCTTTGTGGTATAATCCACATCTTGCATGGCTGTAGTCTCGGTAATTTCTAACTCTAAATACTTGGGTGCTAAACCGCTTTTTTCCAAGCATTTCGCTACCATTTCTAATAAATTAAATTGCTGGAACTGTCGAGCCGAAACGTTGACTGCTACTCGCAAATCTGGCTGCAAAGCATCCTGCCAAGCTTTATTTTGAGTGCAGGCTGTTTGCAGCACCCATTCCCCAATAGGTACAATGAGTCCGTTCTCTTCGGCGATCGGAATAAATGTAGCGGGAGTAACTAAACCTAATTCTGGATGTTGCCAGCGTAGCAGAGCTTCCATGCCCTGAATTTGCCAAGTAGTGATGTTGACTTTGGGCTGGTAGAAAACCTCAAACTCTCCCTGTTCTAAAGCCTCGTGCAGTCTGTGTTCTATAGTTAGTAAATGGCTGCCGTGGGGATTAAGTGTTGAAGTATATAACTGATAGTTATTTCTTCCCATTTCTTTAGCGTAGTACAAGGCAGCATCGGCATTTTTGACTAAAGTTTCGGCATCTTCACCATCATCTGGATAAAGAGCAATGCCGATGCTGCTGCTGACATGAAACGGTTGTCCTTCTAGTTTAAATGCTGGCTTTAAATTGTTGAGTATTCTTTGAGCTGTTTTAACTGCATCTTCTAAGCAATTGATGTCGGGAAGCAGTATGGTAAATTCGTCGCCTCCCCAGCGGGCAACCGTGTCAGTCGATCGCAAAGTTTCGCTGATGCGTCCGGCAAAACCTTCTAACAGGCGATCGCCCGCAGCGTGACCTAATGTATCATTAATCTTTTTGAACCTGTCCAAGTCTAAAAACATCACAGCAAGCATTTTTTTTGTTTGTTTAGCTTGTTTTAAGGAAGCCAGCAGCCGCTCGTTAAAAAGTATCCGGTTCGGTAAACCTGTGAGTTGGTCATAAACAGCTTGATAGCGAATAATTTCTTCAGCTTGCTTGCGCTGAGTGATATCCATCATCGTGCCGATCGCCCTTACTGCTTGGCCACTTTCATTGCGGATGATATAGCCGCGATCTAGCACAAAAACATATCCCCCGTCTGCACGGTGAAAGCTGTATTCTTCCGACCAACATTGAGCGTCTGAGTTCATTGTTTGGTTGAAGCTTAACATCACTCTTTCGCGTTCTTCGGGATGAATATTTAGCCACCATGATTCTAACTCTATAGTCTGAGTTTCGTTGAGTTTGTATCCAAAAACTTTTTCAAATTCTACGCTTAACCAATACTCATTTTTTAACAAATCAAAATCCCATACTGCATCATTTGTCGCCCGCGTCAGCAGGTGAAAACGTTCTTCACTTTTGCGGATTTTTTCTTCGGATTGCACCCGTTCCGTTACATCCCTAAAGCTGAATACTCGACCAGTAATTTTGCCTCCGGTGCGCTGGGGCAACGAGTAGCGCTCGAAGATTCTGCCATCTGTCAACTCGATGAGATCGTAACTTTCTGCTGCAGGGCGATCGGACAATTCTTTAGCACGGTTGAGAAATATTTCCGGGTATTTTAACTGGTTGATTTCAAAACCCAAAATTTGGTTATTATCTCTCGAATCCACCAGCAAATCCGGCAACTGCCACATTTCGGCAAACTTGCGGTTAAAGGTGATAACTTTTCCTCCACTGTCAACCGCCAGAATGGCGTCAGCAGTAGATTCAATGGTTGCTTGAAGCAACGAAAGAGATGTTTCTAGTTGTGACTCTGCTAATTTGCGATCGCTGATATCAAAAGCTGTGATTAATATTGAGGCTTTTTTTTCAAATTTGATAATATCTACAGTTGCTTCAATCCAGCGCAACTTTCCGGTTTTCGTGACTATTATTAATTCATATTTAGAGCCTGCAGTTGAGCGCGCGTGGCGGGATTTACCCCAGTTTTTAACTATTTCTATAAAATCTTGATGAATTAAGTCGTATAAATCTAATGCTAGCAATTCTTCGCGAGTATATCCTGTCAGAGCTTCTGTCTGAGCATTGACATAACGGAACTGTCGGCGGTGATAGATAAATGCAACAGCATTCACAGTTTCTATCAGTTGGCGAAACTTTTTTTCACTGCGCCGCAAATTTCTTTCAGCCCGCTTGCTATCGGTAATATCTTGTGCTATGTATAACTGGCCGCTGACCTTGCCTTGACCGTCGCGAATAATTAAAATAGAAAGCTGTACAATTATTTTTTTTCGGTGTTTAGAAAGGTAGACTTTTTCGACGTTGCGGACAGAACCTTCGACTGTTAAACTTGCTAAATCTAACTCCGGGTCTGGTGATTCAGTTTTCTTAAAAAGCCCGGCTATTGGTTTGCCTAACAACTCTTTTTTAGAGTATCCCAGAAGTTTACAGGTAGCTTGGTTTAACGATAGGATATGACCAGCCGGGGTGGTCGCAATTATCGAGACGTTCATTCCCTCGCAAATATCCAGGGCATATTCAGCAGTTTGCTGCAAATCTTGGGTCATTTGGGCCATAGTATGCCAGATATCCAGTTCTTTTTTTGGATACAACACTTTTTCTCCTTTTGGTAGCTTGTCATTCTCTGTTTCAGACTTGGCCTTGATTAAGCTCATCCTCTTGGATAATCTATTTACTGTTTTACCCCTCATGAATAACGAAATTAATAAAAAAATAAAAACCAGATAATTACCGATTATTGTTAACCTAAAATTAGGTTTTTTCCTCTGACTTTCTTGAGATTGTATATAATTGTAAGTCGGTAATTGTACTGGTTCAATTGGGGATAATTTATCCAAAAATAATGTGGCGCTTGCAGAAGTAAGGGGGCGAGATGCCGATCGCCAATAGCTATGTTTCTGAGACAGAACCAAAATCCCTGCTACAGGGGGAGTGCCATGCCGATCTCCTAGACTTGTCGGTAATATTTTTGGATTTATGCCACATTCCACACTAACAATAGCAAGAGCGAAATATCCCAACATTAATTGAAAAATTATTTTCATTGGCTCTATTTCCTAATTTTAAATATTTTTTTTAGCAATCATAAATCTCAAAAAGTTTAGCAAAACTTTCTGTACAATATGAAAACCCGGCTACCCTGAATTTATGTGGATTTGTAAATTAAATTTTACCAAGCTAATAATTTAGCTTTATAACTAATTACAATTTTAATCTTAATTTAAAATGTGTCATCAGCCATTGTGCCACAAATTATCCGCCATTCTGCCTAGACACCGCGTGGGAGCGCTAAAATTAGATAATTCCCGCAAGGAGGCGACCGGGATTTGTTAGAAAAATAAACAATTAGCTTAAAATCGATGCAGAGGTCCACTAATTGAACCCATGAGTCAGACCATCCCAGAACTCCAAAAAGAAGTCCGCACGCTGCAAGCAGAAGTTACCGCCCTGCAAGAGTCGCGGGAAAAACTTGCCGTACAGCGCTCAGAGTGCCGAGTGGCAGTCAGTTTTCCCAAAAATAATACTCCTGAAGCCATTGCCGAGTTCCACCAGCAAACTGCTGCTTTTGGGGAGCAGTGGTTGCAGCAAATCCAGGAAATTGACCGAGAGACTAAAAATATTGAAAAGCAACTGCAACAAAAACAGGCTTTACTCAATTACAAGCAAGGTGAACTAGAAAAAATGCTGGCCGGAGAGCACTGGCAAGAAGTAGAAAACACTGTTCAAACCGGGGAAAAGCGCTTGCAAGCACAAGCTCGCAGAATCAATCAAGTCGCAGCGCAGCTAGAAGTAGAAATCCAAGCTTTGAAAGCACTGTACGACCAACTAAATCCGAGTTATTCCGAGTGGTTTCAACAACCAACTCAAATAGTCAAATTTTCTGCAACAACTATTCCTTATGCTGTTCCAAGCAGTAGCGGGTTGATATTGGAAAATAAGGAGATTGAGTGGGAAAAAAAGTAGTTTTAACTTGTAAACTTTAAAGGTAAATTAGTGATTGGAATGTCGCCGTCGAACCATCTAATAAGCAAGACAGATTCGACGGCAACATTGCAAGATTTTTTTCTGTTTTTTTAGATAAAAAATACAAAAATACCTCTGGCGCAGCTAATTTAAGATTTTTTAGTTTCTTTTTTTGAAACAGGTTTATTTTTAATTCTGGTGTCAATCTAAAATCTAAAATCTAACTGTTCTGGACACATCAACCGGGTTTTACGAAAAGACTTTGTTGCAGCCCTCGCTTCCGCTAAAACACCCGGTTGATGAGAGCGATGAGTGCGTAAGCTCTGTCTAAAATCTCAAATAGACTTACTGATGAAACAATTGATTTGGATAGCGCTATTTATTCTGGTTGCGGTGACGGCGGTGGGTTGGCGTTCTGACTCGTGGCAGCGGTTTTCGGGTGTACCCGAATTAGGGATCGATCGCAATACCCACACTTCCCAAAACCCGTCTCCCTTACCGCTTCCTGCTGAAAAAAATACTTTTTTTCAGCCCCCAATTGACCCGTCTCGCTTGTGGAAACACGTCGATAGTTTAGCAGGAGAACGGGATGGAGAACGATCTCGCTCTTTTACTAGAGATTACATTTCTAAACAACTGCAAACTTTAGGATTTTCCCCAGATTTGCAGCCGTTCGATCGCGGAATCAACGTCTTCGCTGAGAGAAAAGGCACTGACTCAAACGCCGGTGCAATCTTAGTCGCAGCACACTACGATACTGTACCAAACTCGCCTGGGGCTGACGACAATGCGACGGGAGTTGCTGTAGTTTTAGAAGTAGCAAGATTGCTGGGTTCTCGTCCCACGCCTCGGACATTGCAAGTAGCATTTTTCGACAGGGAAGAACTGGGACTTTTAGGCAGTTTAGCATTCACCGGTAGCGAGGCGCGGTTAAAAAATTTGCAGGGTGCGATCGTCCTAGATATGGTAGGTTATGCCTGCCGCACGCCCGGATGCCAGCAATATCCCGAAGGATTGACAGCGCAACCTTTTCTAGAAGCATCCGGGGTAAATTCTCCTGACAAAGGCGAGTTTATCGCTGTGATTGGGGATGCGGAACATCCGCTGCTATTGAAAAGTTTTGCGGAGTCTGGAAAAGCCGATTTGCCGCCGGTGGTGGCGCTGCCAGTTCCCCTGAAAGGGTTGCTGACTCCCGATGTTTTGCGGAGCGACCACGCGCCTTTCTGGTATAAAGGAATTGGTGCTGTTTTGGTGACGGATACTGCAAATTTGCGATCGCCCCACTATCACCAATCTAGCGATACATTAGCAACTATCGATCGACCTTTTTTCGCCGGTTCTGCTCAAATTGTTGTCAATGCCGTGGCTAAATTATTGGAATTAGGTAATTAGTAATTGGGAATTGAGCATGGGGAATTGGGAATTGGGGAGGGGGCATCGTGCATGGGGCATTGGGCATGATGACTGTTATTGATACTGCCAACGACCCACTAATAACTAATAACTAATGACTAACAAAGAAACCCTGCAACGGCATTTACTGCAACTAGACAATCGAGGCTACAAAGCCTACAAAGACATTCAAGGTAATTACGACTTTTCTGAATTTACATTAATTATTGATTACGTGCAGGGAGATCCGTTTGCTTCTCCCAGTAAATTTAGAGTCATAGTTCCGCCAAACATTGCTCAAATTCCTGGCGAACTTTTCAATTCTCGCAGTCGAGAAATAGCCTTGCGAGATTATCTAACTCGCCAGTTTGACAAAGCAGCACACACCATCAGCAGTAAATGCGGCACTGGCAAAAGCGGTTTGATTGCAGTGACTCGGTTCGGACAAGAAGTTTTAGAGCGAACTTCCGCATTTATCATTTCCTCAAATAGATCCGATATCGAAGATTTAGGAGGAGTAGAACTGCGATTTGCCGTCGGACTTCCAGAGGGCGGACGCAGTATCTTAGGGCGACAAGCTGCTGAAATGCTGTGCGAAGATATTCCGCAAATTGTCAGCAATTCTCTGAAGTATGCTAACTTAAATTCTGCTGAATGTCGCCGTCACGTTGAAACTGTAGAAGATGCTAACTGGCTGCGGCAGCAGTTAGCTGAAAAAGGATTAGTTGCGTTTGTGGCTAACGGTTCTATTTTGCCGCGCCGTACGGGTGTTGACAATCGCCCTTTGTTAAATAATGCTGTGGCTTTTCAGTCGCCGCCGTCGTTAAAAGTTGAGTTTAATTGTCCGAATCGCGGTTTGATTTCCGGGATGGGTATTCCCGCTGGCATTACTTTGATTGTTGGCGGCGGCTATCACGGCAAATCAACTTTACTCAGGGCGATTGAGTTGGGAGTTTACAACCGAATTCCAGGAGATGGTCGGGAATTTGTGGTGGCTAATCCGGCGGCGGTTAAAATTAGGGCGGAAGATGGCAGAAGTGTAGCGGGAGTTGATATTTCGCCTTTTATTAACCACTTGCCACAAGGTAGAGATACTGCACAATTTTATAGTGAAAATGCGAGCGGTAGCACGTCGCAAGCTGCTAATATTATTGAGGTTTTGGAAGTGGGGAGAAGGAAGTTCGGCAACCGATTCTGTAACGGATTTAACGGATGTCAGTCCGATGTCCGTCGGAAGAAGGAAGAAGGAAGAGGGAATGAGGAACAGGAGAGAGGGAAAAAGGAAGGGGATTTAGTGCCTGTTTTATTAGTTGATGAGGATACGGCGGCGACGAATTTTATGATTCGCGATCGCCGAATGCAGGAACTCATCGCTAAGGATAAGGAACCGATTACGCCGTTTATTGATAAAGTTAAACAATTGTATGCAGATTATGGCGTATCGACTATTTTAGTCATGGGGGGAAGCGGGGATTATTTTGATGTGGCAGATACTGTCATTTCAATGGAAAACTTTCAAGCATATAATGTGACGGAAAAAGCTAAAGAAATTGCTAAAAAATACTCGATTAGCCGGGCGGCAGAAGGGGGAGAAACTTTTGGTGAGATTACTCAAAGAGTGCCGATTCCTGCTAGTTTAGATCCGAGTCGGGGACGGCGAGATGTGCGGGTGAAGGTGCGGGATGTTGATGAATTGGCTTTCGGAACTGAGGAGATTGATTTGGGTGCTGTTGAGCAAATTATGGACAGCGGACAGTTAAGGGCGATCGCTGCGGCAATGGTTTATGCTAAGCAGCAATACATGGACGGAAAACGCACTTTGTCGGAAATAATAGATTTGGTGATGGCAGATATTGAGGCGCAGGGGATGGATATTTTATCGCCTTTTCCTGAAGGGGATTTTGCCATGTTTCGGCGGTTTGAATTAGCGGCGGCAATTAATCGGCTTCGCAGTTTGTCGGTTGTTGCTAAGTAGACTTGCTTAATATAAGTGTATTGTTGTCCTACTTTTGATATGCTGGCGAAAGTGAGTGCAAAAACCGCGATTGAAGTATGACAGGCAATATAGGACAACTGACTGCTTTAAGCGATCGACCTTATATAGTATTAAGCAATCAAGGCGAGGTTTTACAGTTAGAGTTAAAACAGCAGCAGCACGTATTGGGGCGCGATCGCACTCGTGCTGATTTAGTGATTCCCGAACCCTGGCGCGCAGTTTCCGGCGTTCACGCTGTTTTGCGCCAAATTGGAGATACTTACTGGATTTACGACGGTGACGGCCAGCGGCCGAGCACTAATGGCTTATTTGTTGATCGCACTCGCATCACTTCCAATGATGGTTATTGTCTGAAAAACAGCACAGAAATTAAAATCGGTCTCGATCCTCAAAATCAAGTTTTGCTGAGTTATTTTAATCCGCTGGCGAATCAGGTTGCTGTCCCTAACAAGCAGTCAATTCTTCTTAAGAATCGGTCGGTTTTGTTGGGCCGCGATCCAAACGCTTCGCTGCAATTAGATGCGCCGCTTGTTTCTAGACGCCACGCCACAATCGACCAAGACAGTCGCGGCAATTATATTTTGCGAGACCACAGCGTTAACGGGGTTTTTGTTAACGGTCAGCGAGTGACAAATTCTGTACAGTTGTCCGAGGGAGATGCAATTCGGATCGGCCCGTTTACTCTAACTTACCGCAGCGGTGAGTTGCAGATGCAAGACTCGGGCCATCAAATTCGTTTGGATGCTGACAGTCTGGTGATTCCGAAGCGTTTGGATAACATCACTTTGGCGATCGAACCGGGGCAGTTTGTGGCTTTAGTCGGCGGTAGCGGTGCGGGTAAATCTACTTTAATGCGGACGCTTTTAGGCATTGAAAAAACTACTAACGGCGCTGTGTTTCTCAACGGTGACAACCTGCGCCAAAACTTCAATATTTACCGCAATCAAATCGGTTACGTGCCTCAAGATGATATTGTGCACGCAGATTTGACAGTAGAAGAAGTCTTGAGTTATGCAGCTAAATTGCGCTTACCTCCCGATACAGATGTCAAGCAGGTAGTCGCAAAAACTTTAGAAGATATTGAAATGACTCACCGCCGCAAGGCTTTGGTAAAACAGCTTAGCGGCGGACAGCGGAAACGGGTGAGTATCGGAGTTGAACTGTTAGCAGACCCGAAACTTTTCTTTTTAGACGAACCGACTTCAGGACTCGATCCGGGTTTGGATAAGAAGATGATGCAACTGCTGCGAAAGTTGGCAAACCAAGGCCGGACGGTGATTCTGGTGACTCACGCGACGGCAAATATCACGATGTGCGATCGGATTGTGTTTATGGGTCGGGGCGGGCGCCTTTGTTACTTCGGCCCGCCTAGGGAAGCGCTCGATTTTTTCGATGTCAAAACAAGTGATTTTGCAGACATTTACAACGAATTAGAAACAGGAGAAATCAACGTTCAAAGCTGGGCCGAAAAGTTTAATAAATCTCCCTACTATCAGCGCTATATTGTCAACCACTTCAGCACAGGCAACGCTAATGCAAAAACACCTTCTGCACCTTCTGTACCAAAATCTCAATCTTTTTTAAAACAACTCGTTTTGCTTGCCCAGCGCTATTTTCAACTCGTTTCCCGCGACTTAGTTAACTTGAGTTTAGCTCTTTTAACAGCGCCGATCGGCATTAGTTTGCTGCGGCTAGCCGTCAGAGATAAAGACCCATTAATTGGCGCACCGGAGGCAACTTTAGCACCTTTAGCGCTCAGAGTTTTATTTGTATTTACCTGCGCGGCTATTTGGGTAGGGCTGGCAACTTCTCTGCAAGAAATTGTTAAAGAATCTGCTATTTATTTGCGCGAACGTTTGGTTAATTTAGGATTGTTTGCTTATTTAGGTTCAAAAATTTTTATACTTTCTGGTTTGGCAGTATTGCAAACGCTGTTAATGGTAGGAGTTATTCTGATTGCTTTTAAATCCCCCGAACCGAGTTTGATTTCCTGGGAGATGGGGGCAAGTATTACCACATTCCTAACTTTGATGAGCTGCATTAGTCTCGGATTAGTCGTTTCCGCGATTGTTAAAAATAGCTCTCAAGCTAATAGCGCTTTGCCTCTATTATTGCTGCCTCAAATTATTTTTTCGGGAGTTTTGTTTAAGATGGAAGGTGCGGCGAGCAAGTTTTCTTGGCTGATGTTAAGCCGCTGGTCTGTGGGTGCTTACGGCTCTTTAGTTAATGTGAATGGGATGGTTCCCGCGCCTACTACTTTACCGGATGGGAGTACGCTTCCTCAGCCGTTTGAGCCTACTCCTGTTTACGATCCAACCTGGGAGAATTTGAGTTTAAATTGGGCTATTTTGTGCGTGCATATTTTCGTTTATTTGATGTTGACTCTGTGGTTGCAGAAGCGGAAGGATATTTTATAATTAAAATTACGCACTTTTAACTCACAGTTCATTATCAAATCAGATGGGGGGAGGAATAAATGTTAGTTAAAACCAACGCATTAGTAGAAATCGCTGCATCGCCTGAAGTAGTCTTTGATTTTGTTACGTCCCTGTCAAATCTGCCCAAAGTCTTTCGCGGATATGGCCCAATTCCAGCAATTATTAAAGCTGAGATGGCAGATGGTGGAGAGATGCGTGAAGGCGGCGTGCGGCGGGTAAAAAATTCCGACGCTTCGGTGATTGATGAAGAAATCATTACTTTCAAAAAGCCAGAAAGACAAACCTACCGACTGGTTAGAGGGTTTAAGTTTCCGATTTTTCTACTCATTGAGTCGGGTGGCGGAGATTGGAATTTCACTGCTACAGCAAAGGGAACTCGGATTGATTGGGAGTTTTATTTTATGCTGACTTCTCCGGTATTCTATCCGCTTGGGTTGTTGCTAGTTCAGGTTTTTATGCAAAAAGCTATGCAGCAGTGTTTAGATAATATTCAAGAATATTTGGCTAACCCAAGCGAATTGATTGTATGAATTATTGGCTAATGAAGTCGGAACCGGATGTTTATAGTATTGCGGACTTGAAGGGCGATCGCACTTCCATTTGGGATGGCGTTCGCAACTATCAAGCGCGCAATTTTATGCGAGAAATGAGTCGGGGAGATTTAGTATTTTTTTACCATTCTAATACTAAAATACCGGGAATTGTTGGCTTAGTGCGCGTCGTTGAAACTGGAATTGCTGACCCGACTCAGTTCGATATAAATAGCGAATATTATGATCCTAAATCGCCGTTTGATGCTCCTCGCTGGCAAACTGTGAAAGTGGAGTTTGTTGAGGAGTTTGCTAAGTTAATATCTTTGGATGAACTGAAAGAAAAGTTTAGCGCTGATGAGATTTTGGTGGTGAGGAAAGGCAATCGGTTATCGGTGATGCCGGTGTCTGAAAGTGCGGCACAGAAGATTTTGAAGATGAAGTAGGAGAAAAGAGGAAAATAGATCCGGATGTCGAGCCGTATAGTGAGAATAGGAGATTTAAAGTGATTATATTATTGGGAGTTTTCGATGATTAGCGATCGCCTGTCCCACCTGCAATCTGAAGTGAAAGGTTATTACGATCAACTCGCTGGCCAGGAAACAGCGAAACGGTTGGCTGAAGACGCGCAAAAGGTACGGCTTCAGCAGGGAATTGATAAACTGAAAAAAGAACTCGGTAGCGTTGAACGAGACTATTGGCAGCGCTGGCGGGCGGAAATTGCCGGATTGACGATTCCCGAAGCGGATGCGGAAATAGTTGCGAGTCAATTGGTGCGGGAAGTGGAGTTTCTGGAGATTGAACCTGCGGTTCAGAGGAATGCTGAATTGATGACGGTGTTACAGGAAATCAAAGCGGAGTTGAGTAAGCCGGGAATTCCGGCGGCGGGAAAACTCAAAGCAGCGATTCCGTTATTGCCGGGATTGATTTCCTATGAGATGGAGTTGGATACGGCAGGATTGTTGCGGCGGGTATTTCCCACGTTTTGTAACTTTGCAGACAAACTAAAAAAGTAACGCCCCCCGAATCGCAGGAGAAGCCGCAAAGGCCAACAAAGCTTTGGCTATTTGCAGGGGCGATCGGAGGGTTATTGAGTCTCGGTGGTGGCGGTATAGGTTTGCATTTTCTACAACCTCAGTTATCACCTCTATGTCTGATACAACAGTGCAAACAAAAAACCCAAACTGTAACGGTTCTGTTAGCGGAGTTTGATGGGGTGGATGCGGAAAAATATCGCGTCACAGAAACGATTTTACAGAACTTGCAGGATGCAACTAAAAATTACCCAACCGTGAAAATTCTGCCCCTCAAACAAGCGATTAGTCAGCAGGAAGGCAAAGATAAAGCGCGGGAATTGGGCAAGAATAAAAATGCGGATATTGTGATTTGGGGTTGGTATGGCAAGACGCAGCAGAAAGCAGCAGTCAGCGTGAATTTTGAGATTCTTTCAGCAGCAAAGGATTATCTCGATGTAGGTAAGCAAGTGCAGGGAAAACCTCGCTACATGGCGGTGGCTGCGCTAGAAAGTTTTGAGATACAAGTCAATTTAGCGGAGGAACTGAAATATTTAACGTTGGTGACATTGGGGGTGTCTGCTTATGCAGCGGATGATTGGGATAATGCTATTAAACAACTAACGGTAGCACTTTCAGTGGCTAAACCAAATAAAGAAGCTGCACTTGACCCAGCCACTATTTATTTCTATCGCGGCCATACTTACGACAATCAAAAGGAATACGATCGCGCCATTGCCGATTACAATCAAGCCCTCCTACTCAATCCTAAATATGCAGAAGCCTTCAACAATCGCGGCAGTGCTTACGGCAAGAAAGGGGAATACGAGCGCGCCATTGCCGATTCCAATCAAGCCCTTCTACTCAATCCTAAATATGCAGAAGCCTTCAACAATCGCGGCAATGCTTACAGCAATAAAAGGGAGTACGATCGCGCCATTGCCGATTACACTCAAGCCCTAAAACTCAATCCTAAATATGCAGCACCCTTCTACAACCGCGGCCTTACTTACGGCAATAAAGGGGAATACGATCGCGCCATTGCCGATTACACTCAAGCCCTTCTACTCAATCCTAAAGATGCAGAAGCCTTCAACAATCGCGGCATTGCTTACAGCAATAAAGGGGAATACGATCGCGCCATTGCCGATTACACTCAAGCCCTTCTACTCAATCCTAAATACGCAGAAGCCTTCAACAATCGCGGCAATGCTTACTACTATAAAAAGGAATACGATCGCGC
This sequence comes from Microcoleus sp. Pol8_D6, assembly GCF_036700965.1. Taxonomy (NCBI): domain Bacteria; kingdom Bacillati; phylum Cyanobacteriota; class Cyanophyceae; order Oscillatoriales; family Microcoleaceae; genus Microcoleus; species Microcoleus sp. Pol8_D6. The sequence continues at coordinate 16,689 of NZ_JAUBPW010000024.1, forward strand.
CATTGCCGATTACAATCAAACCCTTCTACTCAATCCTAAAGATGCAGAATTTTTCAACAATCGCGGCATTGCTTACTACGATAAAAAGGAATACGATCGCGCCATTGCCGATTACACTCAAGCCCTTCTACTCAATCCTAAATACGCAGAAGCCTTCAACAAGCGCGGCATTGCTTACTACGATAAAAAGGAATACAATCGCGCCATTGCCGATTACACTCAAGCCCTTCTACTCAATCCTAAATACGCAGAATTCTTCAACAATCGCGGCATTGCTTACGGCAATAAAAAGGAATACGATCGCGCCATTGCCGATTTCAATCAAGCCCTTCTACTCAATCCTAAATACGCAGAAGCCTTCTATAATCGCGGCATTGCTTACAACTATAAAAAGGAATACGATCGCGCCATTGCCGATTTCAATCAAGCCCTTCTACTCAATCCTAAAGATGCAGACGCCTTCTACAATCGCGGCCTTGCTTATGAACTCAAAGGCGACAAAGTAAAAGCAATTGAAAGCTATCGCCAAGCTTTAGCCGTCGCTCAAGATCCGCAGGTGAAGGAGTTGACCCAGCGGAAGCTGAAAGAACTGGAAGGGAAGTAATTTTAGGTTTCAGCGATTGAGAATGTCCTAACCGTCTTGGCAGTTCCTATATAGCAAGCCTAAATTATTTTTGTAATTTTGTAGGGGCAATCCCCCCGTGGTTGCCCCGATCAATCAGGGGCGGGCACGGGGGCACCGCCCCTACATTCTCCTAAAGACCGGCCGCACAAACAGCCGCCCCAATTAACCCTACATTGGGATTCAAAACCAATCGAACTGGCATCATTTCTAACAGCGAATCCATCCGGCCTTTGTGCGTAAAAGCTCGCATAAAACCCCCTTCTAGAATCAGCGGCAAAATCTTAGCAGCAATGCCGCCAGCTACGTACAAACCGCCGTAAGGTAACAGTGTCACAGCCAGATTTCCCGCCACTGCACCGTAGGCTTCTACAAACATTTGCATTGTTTGTTCGGAAAGCCGATCGCACTTTTTGAGTGCCGCCTGTGCAATTGTCGCCCCCGGATCGACACTCTTCTCACTTTTACCCATTTCTGACTCCCATTTTTTGATAACTTCCCCTATCTCCGGCGATTCAGGAGCAAACTTTTTGTCCCGCAAAAACTGGTAAATTGAAACAATCCCTTGTCCCGAAACTACACGCTCGATCGATATTCGGGAAATGTCGTGTTTTGCTAACAAATATTTCAGCAATTGAAACTCCAACTCCGAACGAGGAGCAAAGTCACCGTGTCCCCCTTCCGAAGAAAAAACCCTGATGCCATTTGCTTCAGGAATTCCATAACAATTTCCCAAACCAGTACCCGCACCAATCACAGCAATTGGATCGTGTTCGCGAGGTTTTCCGACTTGCAAAGTGTGCAAATCTCGATCGTCCAAAGCCCACACGCCGTAGCCAACCGCGACAAAATCATTAATTAAACTAACGTGTGATATTCCTAATTCCTGTTCCAGACGCTTCGCATCCAGCATCCAAGGCAAATTAGTCAGTTTTGCAGTGTTATTAACCACCGGGCCTGCGATCGCAAAACAAGCTTTTTCAGGCAATGGCGTCAAATCCAATTTCGTAGCAGCTTCCCTCAAAAACTGCTGCACCATCGGCACTAAATCGGGAAACTCCGCGCTCGGATAGCGAAACTCGTAAAGAGCGTTCATTTCACCGTTAACAGTCCTTTCCACTAACCGCAAAATTGTCTTAGTCCCGCCAATATCGCCCGCTAATAATAATGCCATAAATCTCCTATTTAATTAGTAGTTGTCTTGATTTCGTTGCCGAATAACCCACCTAGTTTATAACAATTATAGGCAGATTGGTGAACTCTTTTTTTAAACGAACCGCAGAGGTACTCTTGACGCAGAGAAAGAGAACAGACAGAGAAAGAGAGATTCTCTTGAGGGCTTGAATTTGCGATATTACCAAATGATTGATAACACTACTAATTTAAACACCCACAGTATTAATTGCCAACCAAGCCCGCAGCACCTCAGCCACAGTCCAAGCTTGAGCCGTGCAGCCCCGAGGCGAGTGAGGGGCGTCGCCCTCAAAAATTTCGCCCAGACTGCCAACTCCGCCACCCCTTATATGATGTGCCATCGGTTCCAGGAATTCGCGAGCTTGTGCTGGGTTTTTGTATACGTGTAAGTGCGCCAAGACAAACGGGCCAATCAGCCAGCCCCAAACTGTGCCCTGGTGGTAGGCGCTGTCGCGCTGCAATTGGTCGCCTCCGTATGCGCCGCGATATTGCGGGTGCTGCGGCGATAGGCTGCGGAGGCCGACAGAAGTTAGAAGCTGTTGAGCGCAGGCGTCCACCACGCCGCGCTGCTGGATGGGCGTCAGTAACGGTGTATAGCGAGTTTCCTGGCGCATCCCCGCTGACAAGGAGTTGGCGGAGTGAGGAGGAATCGAGTCTAGGGGCAAGGATACGGCAAATATTTGGTTGGGCCGCAGGGAGCTCTCGTGTCCGTCGGGGCCGTCGAGAACGTCGTAACAGTAACCGGTTGAGGGGTTCCAGAAGCGAGGAAATCCGGCGGCTGTTCGATCGCCCAATTGCTGGTATTCATTGTGAGGCTTGCCCAGTTTTCGAGCAAAACTTGCCATAGCTTGTATAGCATTGTACCAAAGCGCGCTGAGTTCGATCGGCTTACCAATCCGAGGCGTCACCACCCAATCGCCGATTTTCGCGTCCATCCAAGTCAGTTGCACACCCTTCTCGCCGGCGTAGATTAAACCGTCATCGGGATCGACGCGGATATTATACCGAGTTCCCTGTATGTGCCAATCAATAATCTCACATAACACCGGCCAGAGTTCGCTCAAAAGTTCGTCGTCTCCCGTGGCATCAATATAAGCGCGGATTGCCTCAAAGTACCACAGCGTGGCGTCTCCGGTGTTGTATTCCGGTTCGCCACCCGCATCCGGGAAGCGGTTCGGCAGCATTCCCCGATCGACATACCGCGCAAAAGTCCGCAAAATCGATCGCGCAATTTCCCCTCGCCCGGTACAGATTGTGAGGCCGGGTAGGGCGATCGTCGTATCGCGCCCCCAGTCGCTGAACCAGGGATATCCGGCGATGATTGTTTTGCCTTCGGGTTCCTCCGGTAGCGGGCGGCTGACGATAAATTGGTCGGCGGCGAGCACTAAGGTATTGATCCAGTCGGGAGATTCGCTCACTTTTGACCAGTTGTGCAGCAGTTTTTGGTCATAAGTGTGACGCAATTCTAAAGCTGTACCGCCGTTGAGTTCGGGATTTTTCTCGGTGCTGGCTATCAATGTGAGAGAACTTCCCGGTGCGATCGTCATGTGAAAAGTCGCCGCCTGCAAGTGATCCTCGCAGCAATCCAATCCGCGGCGCTTTTCGGCTGCTAGATCCAATCCGTAATGCCAATTGTATAAGGGCGCAGAGACTCGAAAGTTGGCCTCTGGTGCGGCATCTGTCAGCAAATACAGGGGTGCAGCCTTGGGAAATGCAGTCACGCAAACCCCGCGTTCCAAGGTTTCTAGGCTCATCTGCCAGTCGCCGGCGCTCGTCGTGTGGTGGTAGTCGCGGTAGTTGACTAGGGCTTTGACAGCGAGGGCGATCGGTTGTGAGGCCCGGTGCAAGCGGTATTGAATATATGTTGTGTTAGCACCTTGCTGCATCCAAATCCGCTTTTCCAGGATAGCGTCGGCGAGAGCAAACCTCCAAACAGGCGTCGTGCCTTCGAGGTGAAAGCTTTCGATGTAGTTGTAGCCGTGGGGTTCCATCGTCGCGTCGGCCCAGCGGTTTGTATAAAGCGGATAGGCGCGATCGTGATACACAGCCGTCTCGTCCAGCTTGGCGAGCATCAAAGTGCGTCCCAGCGGGGGTTTGAGGGCGGCTACCAGCAAGCCGTGATAGCGGCGGGTGAGGAGATTTGCGATCGTCCCGCTAGCGTAACCGCCGATCCCGTTTGTGACCAACCACTCCCGAGACTCCGCCGAGTCGAGATTGCAGCAGATTTCCCGTCCAAAAGCCATAACCATAAAGTCCACACTCGCGCTGATTTTTGACCTACCTTTAGGTAGATTTTCGACATGATATCAACCAGAAATATTAACGCTTCCAGACCGTTAATTTGGCGATCGCCCCCGTGCCGATTCCTGCTCTAATTTAGACACAACCAACCGCTAATTTTGCCCATTACACAATTTTTGCCTTTGATGCCTCTGTCTAAAGTTAGTTGTTTGTTATATTAAGTAATATTACCGTCTAAACAGGCGCTGAACGTTAAGGGCAAAGCATTTGATGGCGCGTCGGGCGATCGAACCACCAACCTATTTTATAAGGAGAACAACTCAAAGTGAAGATAGGAGCAAATTACCTCGGCAACAACCAATGTGAATTTACCGTTTGGGCGCCCACCGTCAAACAAATCGCAGTCCAAATTGTTTCCCCAAAAAAACGCCTGATACCCCTGCAACAATCAGCAGAAGGTTATTGGCAAACCACAGCTACAGACATCGAACCAGGAACCCTTTACACCTACCAAATCGAAGGAAAAACCGAGCGACCAGACCCAGCCTCAAAATATCAACCCCAAGGCGTACACGCCCCGTCGCAAGTAATAGATGAAACTATTTTTACTTGGACTGACACAAATTGGCAAGGCGTGCCGCTAGCCGAAATGATTATTTACGAACTGCACGTCGGCACGTTCACCCAAGCCGGAACATTTGAAGCAATAATTCCCCAGCTAAAACAACTTAAAGAATTGGGAATCAACGCCATCGAAATAATGCCAGTAGCCCAATTCCCTGGCGAGCGAAACTGGGGATATGACGGCGTATATCCCTACGCCGTTCAAAACTCCTACGGCGGCCCCGAAGGCTTCAAAACACTCGTCAACGCCTGCCACGAACACGGTATTTCAGTACTTCTCGATGTAGTTTACAACCACCTCGGTCCCGAAGGAAATTATCTCAGGGACTTCGGCCCCTACTTTACCTCAAAATACGGCTCGATTTGGGGAGATCCCCTCAACTTCGACGATGCCTACAGCGACGGCGTGCGTAACTACTTTATTGAAAACGCCCTCTACTGGTTTCGAGACTATCACATCGATGCCCTGAGATTAGATGCAATTCAAGCAATATTTGAAGTTGGTGCAAGACCTTTTTTACAAGAACTATCCGATGCCACAGCCGAGATTTCCCAAGAACTGGGACGGAAACTTTACTTAATAGCCGAAAGTGACTTAAATGATGTCCGCACTATACGTCCTAAAGAACTGGGGGGCTTCGGATTAGACGCCCAATGGTGCGATGATTTCCACCACGCACTGCACGCCTTGCTCACTGGAGAAGACGACCGATACTACCAAGATTTCGGCAAGTGCGAACACTTAGAAAAAGCCTTCAAAGAAAGCTTTGTTTACTCCGGCCAGTACGCCCCCCACAGAAAGCGGAAACACGGCAATTCTGTTAAGGATGAACCGGGTCATAAATTTCTGGTGTTTGCCCAAACCCACGACCAAATCGGCAACCGCATTTTGGGAGACCGACTATCCAAAATAGTTGACTTGGAAGGATTGAAACTTGCAGCCGGCACAGTTTTAATTTCTCCCTACATTCCCTTCTTTTTTATGGGAGAAGAATACGGAGAAGAAGCACCGTTTTTTTACTTCATTTCCCACTCGGACGAAAACTTAATTGAAGCTGTCCGCAAAGACAAACAACAAGAATTTAAAATCTTTGAAGGCAGAGGCGAGTTTAACGACCCCCAGAGTCCTGAGACTTTCGATAAGTGTAAGTTAAACTGGGAAAAACAAACCGAAGGCAAACACAAAATCCTTTGGGAATGGCATCAACATCTGATTCAACTGCGGCGGACAATACCGGCCCTTAAAAAACTCGACAAAAACAGTCTAGAAGTGTCCAGCATTGAAGCGGAAAAAATCTTATTTCTACGTCGCTGGACAGATGACAGCCAGATATTCTGCATTCTAAACTTCAACAGTCACGAGGTAGCCTTTACGGCTGCACTTCCCCAAGGCAACTGGAACAAAATTTTAGACTCTGCTGATGAAAAATGGATGGGTTCAGGTTCTAGCTTGCCGGAAAAGATAAATTCACAGCAAGAATTGACTGTTAAACCCCAGAGTTTCGCACTTTACGAAATAATACAGAAATAGTAGGTTGGGCGGAGCGAAGCGTAGGGTTCGCTGCCGCTCAACCCAACAACTGATTTTAGATTGGCGATTTGAGATTTTAGATGGGAGCAACAATCTCAAATCTCACTTAAATCTCAAAGTGAAGGGCTTGGGCGGAGTGAAACGGAGGGTTCGTTCTCCACTCAACCTAACTATTTCTAATTTTAAACAACAAACCCAACCAACTAATTAATTAGGAGTAAAATTAAGGTGAGAATTCCCACAACCACTTATCGGCTTCAATTTCATGCAGGTTTTAACTTTGAATCCGCCAAACAAATCCTTAGCTATCTGGAAGATTTAGGAATTACCGACGTTTACGCTTCACCGATATTTAAAGCAAGAAAAGGCAGCTCTCACGGATACGATGTCGTTGACTCAAATCAGATCAATCCCGAATTGGGAACATCAGAAAATTTTGAAGCCCTCACATACGAAATCAAGAAACGGAACATGGGATGGCTGCAAGATATTGTCCCAAACCACATGGCTTACGACACTCAAAACTTGCTACTGTTAGACGTATTGGAACACGGGCCGGATTCCGACTATTTCGATTACTTTGATATTGAATGGAATCATGCTTACGAACATCTCAGAGGTCGAGTTTTGGCTCCGCTGCTGGGCAATTTTTATGGAGAGTGTCTGGAAAATGGCGAGATTCAACTCAAATACAGCGAAATTGGGCTGACCATCAATTATTATAGCTTACAATTGCCAGTAAGAATTGAATCTTATGCTAAATTTATCAGTCATAATTTGGGGCATTTAGCCAGGGAATTAGGCAGACGCCATCCAGATTTTATCAAGTTTTTGGGAATTCTTTATTTGATTAAAAATACACCTTCAGAAACTAAAGGTAAAACCCGATACGATCAGATAGCTTTTGTCAAAGGACTGCTCTGGGAACTCTACAATCAAAATCCCCTTGTACAGGAATTCATTGATAAAAATATCAAAGTTTTTAACGGAGAAAAGGGAAATGCCGAAAGCTTTAATCTGCTAGACGATTTGCTTTCCGAGCAGTTTTACCGTCTGTCTTTCTGGAAAGTGGGGGCCGAAGAAATTAACTACCGAAGGTTTTTTACGGTCAACGAACTTATTTCGGTAAAAGTTGAAGAGATTAAAGTTTTTCACAAAAACCATGCTCTGATATTCGACATGGTTGATGAGGGAAAGTTTACCGGATTGAGAATCGACCACATCGACGGACTTTACGACCCCACAGAATATTTGAAACGGCTCCGGGAGAAAGTCGGAGATACTTACATTACTGTTGAAAAAATTCTGGAGCACGAAGAAGATTTGCCGTCATATTGGCCGATTGAGGGAACGAGCGGCTACGACTTTTTGAATTACGTAAACGGCGTTTTTTGTCGCTGCGATCGCGAACAGCAATTTAGCGAAATATATCAGAGATTTACTCGCTTGAATGTTCCCTACGAACAGTTGTTTTTAGATAAAAAAGGGCTGATTGTTGAGAAAAACTTGGCGGGAGATGTAGACAATCTAGCTCAACTTTTGAAGAATATCTCGGGTCAATCCAGACAGGGAAACGACTTTACTCGTCCCGGTTTGGAAAAAGCATTGGCGGCGGTTTTGACGATTTTTCCAGTATACCGAACTTACATCAATCAAGACGGTTTGAGGGAGTCCGATCGCACTTACGTACAATATGCGATCGCCCATGCCAAACAACAAGCACCCAGACTCCTCAAGGAACTTAAATTTATCGAAACGGTGCTGTTACTGGAAGAAGAAGAAACTCTAACACCAGAACAAAAAGAGCAGCGTCGGCACTTTGTAATGAAACTCCAGCAGTTGACGGGCCCATTAATGGCAAAAGGCGTTGAAGACACGCTTTTATACGTCTACTATCGGCTTTTATCCCTCAACGAAGTGGGAGGAAATCCCAGTCAGTTCGGCGTGTCCCTGGGAGATTTTCACGAGTTCAACAAACAACAGCAAGTCGCTTGGCCGCACAAAATGAATGCTACAGCTACCCACGATACCAAACGCGGCGAAGATGTGCGAGCCAGAATAAACGTTTTGTCAGAAATTCCCGATGAATGGGAACAGCAAGTCAGGTCTTGGAGAGAGGTAAACTCTTCTAAGAAAGTCAACTTTGCGAATCGAATGGTTCCAGATACTAATGACGAATACTTCCTGTACCAAACTCTGCTCGGCAGTTTTCCCTTTGAGGGAATTGAAAACACTGATTATGTCCATCGCCTGAAAGATTATGTGATTAAAGCTGTCCGTGAAGCCAAAGTTTATACGGCTTGGCTGAGACCGGATAACGATTACGAAGCTGGTTTTATGACCTTTGTCGATACCGTTCTCGAACCTTCGGAACAAAATCAGTTTCTCAACAAATTTACACCTTTCTGTAAAAAAGTAGCTAATTACGGAATTTTCAATTCTTTATCTCAAACGCTGCTGAAAATCACGTCTCCGGGCGTTCCCGACATTTATCAAGGGACGGAATTCTGGGATTTAAGCCATGTCGATCCGGATAACCGCCGTCCCGTGGATTTTGAACGCAGAATCGAGGTTTTGCGGGAAATTAAAGAGCAAGCTCAGACGGATATTTTGCAACTGGTTGAAGATTTGATTGCGACGCGAGAAGACGCGAGAATTAAGTTGTTTTTGACGGCAAGAGCGCTAGAAGCGAGAAAACAATACTTGCAAGTTTTTCAATCTGGCGATTATCTGCCCCTGGAAGCAGTTGGCACGTTTAAAGATAATGTTGTTGCCTTTGCCAGAAGCTTTGGAGAGACTACAGTTATTGTCATTGCTCCCCGGTTTTTGACGGGAATTGTCAAACCGGAAGAAATGCCGATCGGCAAACAAGTCTGGAAAGATACTAATTTGAAATTATCCGAGGAAATGCCGTCGGTTTGGAAAGATGCAATTACAAATCAGGCGGTAGAAAGTAACGGTACTTTGGCAATTGGTGACGCTCTCAGTTACTTTCCGGCAGCTCTGCTGATCGGTAAAAAATAGCAATGCAAATCTGGAAAATTCACTAATTTTCCGAGATTCCCAGGAGGCGGACTTGAGGCTCTCCCTCAATAAAATATTCCTTCCCCGGCACAGCCTGGAAGTAAACGGGTAGGGACAGGGCATTGCCCTGTCCCTTTTTAGAATTGATGTTATATCAAATCCGTTAGCATCGGAATAGTAAATTCAAGTTCGCTGTTCACTGTTGACTGGTCACTGTCCACTGTCAACCGTCAACCGTCAACATCATGTATGAGTGTAACCGGAAATGATATTAAACCTGATTTGAAGCCAAAAAACGGATCGCCCCTACCAACCAAACAAAATTTATACAACAAAGACGGCAAATACAACACAACGTATACGGTTTGCCACAATACCCGAATCGCTCCAACCCCGTACATTAGGAAGAGTAAAGAAAAGCAGTCAACAACTGTAGCGGTGCAAACCTCATGAATGCAACCGTCCCCCAAAAGGTTCGGTAAACACGCCTTCATCGCCTGGTCTAACCACCCGCAGTATAGAGATAAGCACCTATCTAAGACTGTATTAAAGCAGGACTCACTATCCGTACACCCCCCACAGGTGAAATCGCAGTCCTGAATAACCAGACTATCACACAGATAGAAAACCAAAATTTTGTAGAGATTGGAGCCGGAACACCCCTATGGGAAAAGTAGTTGGAATTGACTTAGGTACGACAAACTCCTGCGTCGCAGTTATGGAAGGCGGCAAACCCACCGTCATAGCCAACGCCGAAGGGGGTCGCACCACACCTTCTGTAGTAGCATACGCTAAAAATGGGGATCAACTTGTCGGACAAATCGCCAAGCGTCAAGCCGTGATGAATGCCGAAAACACCTTTTACTCAGTAAAACGGTTTATCGGGCGTCGGGTTGATGAAGTAACCCACGAAACCACTGAAGTTTCCTACAAAGTTCTCAAAGTCGGCAACAGCCTCAAACTAGACTGTCCCGCCCGTGGCAAGCAATTTGCCCCAGAAGAAATTTCTGCACAAGTTCTCCGCAAACTCGTAGAAGACGCCAGCAAATACCTCGGCGAAACTGTTACCCAAGCGGTAATTACTGTTCCCGCTTACTTTAACGACTCCCAGCGCCAAGCTACGAAAGACGCGGGAAAAATTGCCGGTATAGAAGTGCTGCGGATTATTAACGAACCTACAGCAGCAGCTTTAGCTTACGGGTTAGATAAAAAAAGCAACGAAACCATCCTCGTATTTGACTTAGGTGGCGGTACTTTCGACGTATCTATTCTCGAAGTAGGCGACGGCGTATTTGAAGTGCTAGCAACTTCTGGAGACACTCACCTCGGCGGTGACGACTTCGACAAAAAAATCGTCGATTACATCGCTAACGAATTCCAAAGAGCCGAAGGTATTGACCTTCGTAAAGACAAACAAGCACTGCAACGCCTGACGGAAGCCGCAGAAAAAGCCAAGATTGAGCTTTCAAGCGTTACCCAAGCAGAAATCAACCTGCCGTTTATTACCGCGACTCAAGACGGGCCAAAACACTTGGACACGACTTTGACGCGGGGCAAGTTTGAAGAACTGTGCTCGGATTTGATCGATCGCTCTCGCATCCCCGTAGAAAATGCGATCCGCGACGCCAAATTAGACAAATCTGCAATTAATGAAGTCGTCTTAGTTGGTGGTTCTACGCGCATTCCTGCGGTGCAAGAACTGGTCAAAAAACTCCTTGGCAAAGACCCCAACCAAACGGTAAACCCGGACGAAGTGGTCGCAGTGGGTGCAGCAATTCAAGCAGGCGTACTCTCCGGCGAAGTCAAAGACATCCTGTTGCTCGACGTTACTCCGCTGTCTCTCGGCGTCGAAACCTTGGGTGGCGTGATGACCAAAATCATTCCCCGCAACACCACTATTCCTACCAAGAAGTCGGAAACTTTCTCGACTGCTGTAGACGGCCAAACAAACGTGGAAATTCACGTTTTGCAAGGCGAACGGGAAATGGCGAATGATAACAAGGATTTGGGAACCTTCCGCTTAGATGGAGTTCCTCCCGCCCCCCGTGGCGTACCTCAAATTGAAGTTACTTTCGATATCGATGCTAACGGTATTTTGAATGTAGCTGCTAAGGATAAAGGTACTGGCAAGGAGCAATCGATTAGCATTACTGGTGCTTCTACTTTGCCCAGCAATGAAGTCGAGAAAATGGTCAAGGAAGCCGAGGCGAATGCGGCTGCTGACAAGGAACGTCGCGAAAGGATCGATCGCAAAAACCAAGCGGATTCTCAAGCCTATCAAATCGAGAAGCAGTTAGCAGAATTGGGCGATAAAGTTCCCGCTGATGACAAAACTAAGATTGAAGGGTTGCTCAAAGACTTGCGCGAGGCCATTGGTAGTGAAGATGATGATCGCATCAAGACCCTAACAACAGAGTTGCAGCAAGCATTCTACGCTGTCAGCAGCAACCTGTACCAGCAAGCAGGCGGCCCAACTGACGGCCCTGGTGGCCCCGGCGGCTACGGAGACGGTGGCCCCACAGGCGGCGGCGACGACGTGATTGACGCCGACTTCACTGAAGGCAACAAATAACAGGCTAAATTAAAAGCCCCCAGCTAGAAGCAAGAAACCCGGTTTTGAACAGAAACCGGGTTTCTGTGCATTCAAAAACAAACAAAAGGCGATCGCCCAAAATCAGTAAAAATCTGCTTGAGGCATAGTGAAAAAATTGAATATGCTTCAATAAATATCATAAACTAGCAGTAATATCGCAATCGAGAGCCATTAAATGTCACGTTCTCCTATACAAAATTCCTCCCCAAATAACCCCAGCCCATCTCATGTAGCATCCTTGCGCCGACTGCGCCGGATCAGCCATTTACTAGACAATGCAATTCCGATTCCCGGCACAAATTACCGCATCGGACTCGATCCGATATTGGGACTGATACCGGGCGGCGGCGATGTAATCAGTTCAATTTTTGCAGGATATGTTGTCTTCAAATCCGCTCAAATGGGAGTGCCTCAAGAGACCTTAGTAAAAATGGCAGCTAATATCGTATTTGATACAGTTGCTGGTACTGTACCGGTAGCCGGAGATTTGTTGGATGTTGCTTGGAAAGCTAATGTCAAAAATATAGAATTGTTGGATGCTCATTTAGGTTCCCCTGAACAAGGCAAAAAAGCCGATTGGCTATTTGTGGCGGCGTTGCTGTTGGGTTTGATATTAATTGTCGGAGGCGTGATTTTCTTGAGTGTGATGCTTTTTGGATGGCTCTTTCAAGTAATTACAGGGCGTTAATTGGGGTTTTATGAGCAAGATAAATCACTCTCTTTGTGTCATATTAATAACATATAATCGGGGAAAGTTTTCCTAAACAATCATCTTTGAGGATGATTACGGCCATGGAAAAACATCTGGGTTTAACTACCCGTATGGTGCGTTGCTTTTTTTTATGCCTCAACAAAGAGCTAAAATCTCACAGATCCGTACCTTACAAACAGGGCGAGTGGAAACAAACCCAACATTTTTTTACTGCAATACTTGAGAAAAATAATAAGAGTATTAGCTACAAAAAAAACAGTGGCTGCAATCAATCTTCAATAAATACTAAAGTGTGTCATGGTTGAAAAATTCAACCAACTCCTACCAATAAAAGTTCTGATTCTCTTGCCAAGAAGAGATATAGCCTTTCTCAGAAAGATGAGGTACGACTGGGCATAGGGCATAGGGCATAGGGCATAGGGCATACCTCACTTTTTTGAGAACCGCTATATGTGGCAGAAATTTGAGATCTTGCACCATTCTCAAGAACAGGCAAGATGCCTGTTCCACAAGAAAATTCACTCTGAGTTCTGAAAAGTATATCTTAAGGGTATTGACAAAAATTATTAAATGTGAATTTAAATCTCGATTTTCTTGGAAACTAGCTATTGACCCGATCTCCCTTGAGTCCGATATAGTGATATAATCCAGACTATAATATCAAATTGATATAAATGCTTGAATTATCAGCCCTTGGGCTGCTACAGTTGCAACCCCTGCACGGCTATCGGTTAAAGCAAAAACTGGAGCTGTTTATGAGCAGTTGCATCAGCGTCAACTACGGAGCGATTTACCCGCTGTTGAAGCGCTTGGAAGAGCGAGGGGAGATTTCGGTAATTGCCGAAGAAGCCGGAGATGCAGGTTGTCCGCGCAAAATCTACGGAATTACCGCCCAAGGGCGCGAACTCTGGCGGCAAAAAATGCTCGAACACCCTCAAGAAAGCTGGGTTAACAGTGGTTCCCGGTTCCAAATCAAGTTTTTCTTTTTTGGCGACTTAGAACCAGCAGAACGGCTGAAGCTATTGGAACACCGCTTGCGAGCCTGTTACACCCGGCAAGACTACATCGAAAGCCTCAAGAGCGAATATCCACTAACCGACGACTATCAATTTGCCTCTCGCGATCGCTGCAAGTCAGTGCTGGCGTCAGAGATAGAGTGGTTAACCGAGCAGCTAGCCAAGGAAAAAAGTGCGATCGCCGGAGTGCGTGACTCCCTCACCTTCGCTGAATCTGCCGACTCCAAGGGAAAATCCTTCCAACTCACCCACTCAGGTGAGTCATAAGAAGGATGTGTAATCATTCCTGCCATCGTAACTTTTGAGAGATAACAAGAAGCTTTCCTAAAAATAATCACTCCCTGGCTTGGCTAACTGTGATGAGACTAAAGCCCTGCACATACCCCAACCCCATTAAAAAGGGACTTTCCCGATTTCATCCTGTTTAAAATCGCTTGTCCTTATTCCCCCTCTGTTTGAGGGGAACGCCGGAGAATCAAATATTCCGCCCAAGTCTCAGTAAGTCAGAAGTTAAAAAACATCTAAGTGGTGCTGCCCATGAGTTATTCTAAATCCCCAGAATCAGTCGTTGAAGCCCAAGAGCAAAAATCTCCCACACCGGAACTGCACCCAACCGAAGCAGACAGCGAGCAACTGCAGGATTTTGCAGCCGTTGCCGATGATCGCCCCGAACCTGTTGCTAAACCACGATCGCGCTGGCCCCTAATTGCCGCGCTCGCGATCGTCACAGGCGCAGCAGGTTTCGGCTGGTACTCGTGGCAATCGGGTCATAATCGCGCACAGCAACCGGCAGCAGCAGCCCAACCCCCAGGCATACCAGTCAAGCTCGCAGCCGTACAAAACAGCTCAATCCAAGATTCCTCGGAATTTGTCAGCAGCTTAGAAGCCAAGCGTTCGGTAGAAATCAAACCCGAAGTAGAAGGGCTAGTCACGGAGATTTTTGTCAAATCCGGGGACTTCATAAACAAAGGGCAAGCCATCGCCCGCATGAAAAGCGACAGCGCCCAAGCTGACTTGAGGGAATCCCAAGCCAACCTGATTCGCGCTCAATCCCATTTAGCCGAATTGCAAGCAGGAGCAAGGCCCGAAGAAATCGCTCAAGCTCAAGCCCAAGTCGCCCAAGCCCAAGCCAACCTCGCCCAACTGCGATCGGGCTCTCGGCCAGAAGAAATTGGTCAAGCCCAAGCCCGCGTTAGCCAAGCTGAAGCCGACCTCGCCGACGCTCAAACAGGTAGCCTCTTAGAAGACATTGCCCAAGCAAGAGCGCAAATAGAGGCAAGCACAGCCGAAGCAAAATTAGCCAGCCAACAGCTTGCCAGATATCAGGCATTGGCAAAAGAAGGCGCAGAATCCGCCAACACCCTCGAACAATACACGCAAAAAGAAGGCACCGCCAAAGCCAATCTCCGAGAAGCTCAAAGGCGGTTCGAGCAGCGGCAAAAGAACAGACAAGCTGAGATCGAGCGCCGGACAGCGGCTTTGCAACAGCAGCGGCAAGCTTTGCGGCAATTGCAAAACGGTTCGCGGCCAGAGGAAATAGCCAAAGCCGAAGCAGAAGTCGCACAAGCCAAAAGCAGATTAGCGCAGTTAGCCAACGGTACGCGCCAAGAACAGCTCGATCAAGCTGAAGCGCAAGTTGCCGAGGCCGCCGCTCAAGTGCGCGGCTTTGAAGTACAACTACAAGAAACTGCTGTCATCGCGCCCTTCGCGGGAGTCATCGGCGACATACCAGTGAAAGTAGGTGATTACTTGCAAAAAGGTAACGCCATTGCCACCCTGACAGAAAACCAATTGCTAGACTTGCGGTTATCAATTCCTTTGGAACGGCAGCCTCAATTACGCTTAGGGCTGCCAGTACAAATGCTCGACGCTCAAGGTAAGGCGATCGCCCAAGGTCAAATCAGTTTTATCTCCCCAAACGTCAGCGCCAATTCTCAAACAATTTTAGCTAAAGCCACATTTCCCAACCCCGGTGGAGAACTGCTTAATCTCCAGTTTGTAAAAGCTAAAGTCATCTGGAAACAGAACCCGGGAATTTTAGTTCCAGTAACAGCAGTCACTCGCTTAGGTGGAGAAACTTTTGTCTTCACAGCTCAAAAGCCGGAACAGCAAAAACCTGGAATGCCACCTTTAGTAGCGCGCCAAAAAGCCGTGAAATTGGGAGCGATTGAGGGGAATAATTATCAAGTTATTCAAGGTTTGCAAGCAGGTGAAAAAATTGTTACCGCAGGCATCCTTAACCTGACAGACGGTGTTCCGATTATGGCTCAAGAGGAAGGAAAAGGAGCAGGCGAAAAATTACCAGTAGGAAGCAAAAAATAAGGTATGTTGTTTCGCTTGTGCGCTCTTGATTCACCTCTTAAGAGCGTACAAGCGCAACTACGTACCTTATGTGAAACTACTTGATTGCTCAGCTATTAATAAAAAAGGGGAAGTTTTAATTTTTGACGTAAGTCTAATTAGAATTAGGAATTAGGAATTAGGAATTACGAATTATCAACTAACAACTACCCATTACCCAAATAATGTTTGCAGATTTTTTTATTAAACGACCAGTCTTTGCTAGCGTCTGCGCCTTAATTATTATCTTGGTAGGCGCAATCAGCATCCCCAGCATACCTATCGAGCGCTTCCCCGACATTAGCCCTACCCAAATCAACGTCACAGCTAACTATAGCGGGGCGAGTGCTGAAATTGTAGAAAATGCCGTTACCAACATCCTAGAAAGGCAAATCAACGGGGTTGAAGGACTAAAATATCTAACTTCCAGTAGTAGTAACGATGGCACTAGCACCATTACAGCTACCTTTGATTCCTCGCGCAACAAAGATATTGCCGGGGTCGATGTTCAAAATCGAGTTGCAGTTGCTCAACCCCAATTACCAGATGCCGTACAACGCACAGGAGTTAGAGTTACCAAACAATCTACAAGTCTCCTATTAGCGATCGGTTTATTTACAGAAAATAAAGAATACGACACCATATTTTTAAGCAACTACGCTGACCTCTATTTAGCAGATGCTTTAAAGCGGGTAAAAGGTGTTGGCGACGTGCGAATTTTTGGGGAAAGACGGTATGCAATGCGTTTATGGATAGACCCCAATAAATTAGCAGCTCGCCGTCTCACAATGCAAGATATAACGAGGGCTCTCAACGAACAAAACTTGCAAGTTGGTGCTGGGAGAGTTGGCCAAGAACCTGCTCCACAGGGACAAATGTATCAAATTGACTTGCGTGCTGAAAGTCGCCTGAAAGAACCAGCAGAATTTGAAGAAATTGTCCTCAAAACAGAGACCAATGGAACGTTAGTTAAATTAAAAGATGTGGGGAGAGCAGAACTAGGGGCAGAGAATTACAGCTCATTTCTGCGATTTCGAGGCAATGATGCAGTAGGTTTAGGGATTTACCAACTGCCTGGAAGTAATGCTTTGAATGTTGCCCATGCCGTCAAGACAGAAATGGAAAAACTAGCTGTTGCTTTCCCTCCGGGGTTGATACATAGAGTAGCGCTGGACACGACTTTGTTTGTAGAAGAGTCGATGGCAGAAGTAGTCAAGACATTATTTGAAGCTGTCTTGCTGGTGGTGATAGTTATTTTTGTTTTCTTGCAAGACTGGCGCACCACTATTATTCCTATCATCACAATTCCAATTTCTTTGATTGGGACGTTTGCCTTTATCAAAGTTTTCGGATTTACGATTAACAGTTTATCTCTGTTTGGTCTGACATTAGCGACGGGATTAGTGGTTGATGACGCTATCATTGTAGTAGAAAATATTGACCGCCTAATCCGCCAAGGGATGAATGCCCGCGAAGCAGCTTTTGAGTCAATGCGGGAGCTTTTTAGCGCTGTAATTGCGACTTCTTTAGTGTTAATGGCAGTGTTCGTACCCGTGGCATTTTTCCCCGGAACTACAGGGGCGCTTTATAAACAATTTGCGCTGACAATTGCTTTTTCAGTTCTGCTTTCTACCTTTATTGCTATTACTCTTACGCCCTCGCTTTCAGCTATATTACTGCGTCGAGGGCCGAAGTTTGGGGGCCCGCTAGGTTGGGTTTTTGACCGTTTTAATGGAGTTCTCAATTGGGTACAGCGGCAATATCGGAAATCCTTAATATTTCTCACAGGAATTAAGACTATTGTCACCCTCGTGTTCATCGCTTCTCTGGGAGTAACAGCTTGGCTTTATTTATCAGTGCCCACAGCATTTATCCCGGAAGAAGACCAGGGGTATTTTATGACAATTATTCAAGGGCCCCAAGGTGTTTCGCTGCAATACACTCAGAAAGTAATGGATCAAGTAGAACAAGAAATCCTCAAACTTCCTGAAGTTGTCGGGACTTTTTCAGTGGGTGGATTTGGTTTTAGCGGTAGCACTTCTAATCAAGGCATTATATTTACTACACTGAAAGCCTGGGACGAACGTCACGGAGAAGATCAAACTGTACAAGCGATTATTGGTAAGTTGCGGGGTAAGTTTTTCTCGATTCCAGAAGCTAGAATTTTCCCTGTGAATCCGCCGGCTATTCAAGGTTTAGGTCAATTTGGGGGTTTCCAATTTCAATTGCAAGACCGTAAAGGTAACAGCGGTTTAGATGGCTTAGTTCAGACTATGGGCGGGATTTTGAAGCAGGCAAATCAGACACCGGGATTGCAAGCGGTATTTAGTACGTTTGCTGCGAATACGCCTCAGTTAATTGTGGAGGTTGACCGCAATCGAGCTAAGGCTCTAGATATTCCCATTAATGATGTTTTCAGTACGTTACAAACGGCTCTGGGTGCTCAGTATGTGAACGATTTTAACCTCCAGCAGCGCAATTATCGGGTTTATGTTCAGGCGGATAAACAGTTTCGTGATAACCCTGAAGACATTGGAAAATTGTATGTGCGTTCTGGAAAGAATGAAATGGTTTCTTTGAGCAATTTGGTGAAGATCACTCCGGTGGTCGGAGCACAAACTGTTAACCACTACAATTTGTATAGGTCAATTGAAATTACTGGCTCTCCTGCTCCGGGAGCCAGTTCTGGACAGGCGCTAAAATCGATGGAAAAGGTTTCAGCTCAAGTTTTGCCTTCGGGTTTTGGCTACGAATGGTCGGGGAGTTCTTTAGAAGAAATTGAATCGGGGGGTCAAGCACCGATTATTTTCGGTTTGGGGCTGATTTTTGTGTTCTTGGTGTTGGCTGCTCAGTATGAAAATTATGTCGATCCTTTCATTATTTTGCTATCGGTGCCTCTGGCAATTTTGGGTGCACTTTTAGCTCAGTCGTTGCGGGGTTTGGCGAATGATGTTTATTGCCAGATTGGTTTGGTGATGTTGATTGGATTGTCGAGTAAAAATGCGATTTTAATTGTGGAGTTTGCGAACCAGTTACGGGAGCAGGGATATTCAATTGCTAAGGCGGCAGTTGAGGCTTCTCAAGAGCGTTTACGACCGATTTTGATGACTTCTCTGGCTTTCATTTTGGGTATTGCTCCTCTGGTTAACCCCGAAGGTGCGGGTGCAGCGAGCCGCCGATCGCTAGGGAATGCGATCGCCGGGGGGATGGTTGTTTCTACTGTCTTGAGTTTGTTTATAGTGCCGGTTCTGTATGTGGTGGTTGTCTCGGCTCGCGATCGCTTTAAGAAGCGCGATCGACTAGACAATCTCCCCGATGATGGTACAACTTTGAACGGCAAAACAACTCCCCACGAGGAGATTGAACGCGATAAAGTATCGCCGTTGTAGTTGGTAAGTTGAAAAGGCGATCATTTTGTGAGTCTCATTGGTGCGATCGCCCAAAACCCGCCAATCCCGCATCAAAACCCCCAAAGTCCCCAGATTAGTCCGGGGATCAATTCTTCAATCGAAAATCCAAAATCCAAAATCCAAAATCGATTGACGGCGGCCCCCATCTGCGGCTACGCTTTGAAGTGAGAGGTTGCTTGCTTGTAGAGGAGGCAGCCCGCGTCGCCCAAAAATCTAGTTGCACTGCCCAAAGCTGCTACGAACAGCAATGGACAGCTAACCGCCAAACTGGGTATAGCAGTCTGGAGGCTAACGGAGTATCTTAACATCCTCTGTAGCCGCCCTGCTATGTGTTGAAATGCGGGGCGGCTGGGTTTTTGGGTTTTTCTAGAAAACCCAAAACCAGGAGAACATATTATGTCACAGGAATTCTTGCCTGACGACAACAAGTCCGATCGCCCAAATGACGACTCAGCAGCAGTATCGGAACAGGAAGTTGTGCTGTTAACGGTTGTCGGTTCGTCCAAGGGTGTCAGGGAAACCATACTGACTTTGTACCGACTAGGATTTGCCGAAGTCGGCGATTGGAGCCCCGTACAACGTGCAGCCAATCCGAAGCAGGTGATGAGCGTGCTGATCCGTCGGAAGCGATCGACTGATGATACACCGCCGAGAAAATCTGGACGGTAAGCTGCGCTGTCATTTTGATTGAAGCGAAGAATCTTCGTGGGGTGGGCGTCTCGCCCGCCCTAAAAATACAATTACTTACTGGGCGTTGATATTGGATTTCAGGGTAAAAGTAAGAGACTTGCGATCGCGGGCAACAATTTACTGCAAGCTTCTACCAATGTCGCCGCACTAGGTAAACCAGCAATAGTCCCTTTCAAAATTTTCATTGCCGTTTTCCCCGCCTTTTGCATTGTACTTTCTTGGGGATTTTTCCCTACTTCTGCCAAAGTTTTTACCTGCTCCAATGCTTCAGCTTTATCATCATCAGATAAATCAGTTTCAGCCTCTATCGCTGTTTGTAACTGGGTCAATAATTCTTTTATTCCCGGTTCATCTGGTTTAGCAGAATCAGATAATTGATTAATTGTATTGGCAACAGTACCGCTGATATCACCTAAACTTAAAGCTCCTGCGCCGCTAGCGTTAACGGTTCCGCCTGTAATTTCTATTTTGCGACTTTGGTCACTCATAACTTTATTCTGTGATGTAGATTTAACTTCATTATTAATAATAACATTAACAGGTCGCGTCGCCAATAATTTTAGAAGTTCATTTAACTCCAAAATTTTTTGACGGTAAAAGTCTATATCTCTATCTTTAGCTTGCAGTTCAGATTTGTGCTTGGCTTCTAAATCTTTGATAATTTGCTCATAGGCCTGGATAATTCGAGTAAGACTTTCGTCATTTTGCATGGTTTAGGTAAGACTTTATGCTTACTTATCCTCCTGAATAATATTAATCGACAGCGGTTGTTTAGCTAACATCTCTGTTAGTTCTCTCATTTCAGCTATTTGCTGGCGATATAAAGCGATTTCCTCATCTTTATATTTTAATTCTGCCTTGTATTTTTGGGCGATCGCCCTTAGTGACTCCACATCCTCTGATTCGGCTATCGACTCCTCTTCCTGACTGGAACGAGCATCGGTTTCAAGTTGTGTTAAACTTTTAGAAACTGCTTCGGAAATAGCTATCTCTTGACGGTACATGGCAATCTCGCAATCTTTGGCGCGCAATTCAGCTTGATATTTATCTTCAAGAGCCTTTAACAGTAGTTCGTAGTTTTGCTTTAACTCGTGATAAATTATAGCTTGCTTATCATCTGTCAGAGCATTGACAAAGATTGCAATTACTCCCTTTTCGGAATTTTCTATACTCTGGATTGACAATTCTGTGTTTTCATTCGCAATGGCAGCTTGCAATTGCAGCAGTAATTCTTTAAATTCCGGCTTTCCTGAACTTACTGATACGCTCATAGCTTTGATTTCCGCTGTTACCAGAGTTTGACTAAAATTATAGCATTACTCAATTTGTCAGGAAGGGCGATCGCCTGGATCAGGCAACTCCTCGATCGTGTTGGCTGTTGTACCGTCATTATCTCCTAAACTTAACGAGCCGGCACCGGTAGCGTTAACCGTTCCGCCGGAAATTTCAGCTTTGCGACTTCGATCGATGTTGTCGCTTCCGATTTTATTCTCTGCTGTAGATTGATTGTTAATGTTAATTATAGGATTCGATGGCTGAGGCACGGTTGAAGGATTTACCAAATATTGACTAAACACTCCTTTCACCAAGTCTTGAAAGACACGATAGTGATGTCTTTCTATTGCAATAATTTCTTCTTTAGATTTTAATTGCTCGGCTCGCATTTGAGCTTCTAGCCTTGCTTGATAAACTTCGTCCCAAATTTGCTCAACTTTACCCTTATCCGTTCGTTCGGGAACTTTAAGAGTCAGTAAAACATCGTTTTCTTTCTTCTCAACTCCTTGAATTGACTCCGGTGTAATGTCTGAAAAATCTCGCATTAACTTCTGGAAAGCGGCAACAAAAGCTTCGGGGTTAATCCCATCTTTGAGGAGGATTTGCACGGTTTCCATAATCTTTTTATAGAGTTTCTCGAAATCTCCCGGTTCAAAACATTTAGTGATGTGGTGAGGGCGGCGTTCGCGATCGTCAGTTCCCGGTTTGGGATATTCTAGAAGATAAACAAACTGACAGTCAACGCGATCGAGCTTTGTAGTAGCGTCAATGTTCCAAGCTTCCAAACAAGCACCTTTAAAATAAGCTTCTGTAAAATCTGTTGCTAAGGCTTGAGTTTCAGTCAGGTTTGCGAATTCCAAATTAGCTTGGTGCAAAGTTGCTTCGCTGAGATTAGCCTGCTTGAGATTAGCCTCGTTGAGATTAACGCCTATCAAGTTTGCTCCTTGGAGATTCGCACCAACATAGGATTTTTTGTAGCCGTTTCCAGTGATGAGTAATTCTCGGACGCGGGTATCAGCTAATATCGAACTACCGACTCGCGCGCGATCGAGTTTTTCTGTATTGTGGAAGCAAGTGCGAGTGAGATTGGCGGTTCTCAAATCTGTACTTTTGAGGGTGGCCTCAGTGAAATTGGCATCAGTTAGATCCGCATTGCGAAAGCTAGTGCCACCTGTAGCGGCAAAGGCAATGGCGATGCTGCGAATCAAGGCCTGTTTTTCATCCCCAGCCAGGGCACGCCAAGCAACGTAAATACCTAGTCCTGCCGCTGTCGCTGCCACTACCACTGCCCCTGCCACTGCCCCTGCCCCTGCCCCTGCTGCTGCCCCTGCCCCTGCTGCTGCCCCTGCCGCTACCACTGCCACTATCCCTGCGACTGCCACTGCCCCTGCGCCTGCCACTACCGCTGCTACTGTCCCTGCCGCTGCGATTGCCCCTGCCCCGGCTGCTGCCCCTGCGGCTGCGACTGCCGCTGCCCCTGCCCCTGCAACTGCCGCTGCCACTGACCCTGCCGCTGCCCCTGTCCCTGTCACTGCCCTTGCCCATGCTGCTGTCGCTGCTGCTGTCGCTGTCGCTGCTGCTGCCGCTGCCCCTGCCCCTGCGGCTGCCCCTGCGGCTGCCCCTCCTCCTAGACCTTGGCGGATAGTAAGTATAAAGAAGATTGCCAAAACTATCAACACAACCACACCGGGAATAATGGTGTACTGTTTGATGTTATTTGGAGTGAAAAAAACTGCTACCCACAAACTAGCAAAGCCTGACATCAATCCCGATATTAACGATAGAAATAGCGAAACAGTTACTAGAAAAATTGTCCAGCGACGTTGCAGTCCAGCTTTGGTACGGGTAAAGTCAGCTTTTCTGAGGATGGCATCGGTGAAGTTTGCGCCTCGGATGTCTGCACCGATGAATTTCGCACCTGTGAGATTTTGACCTTTGAAGTTGTGACCTCGGAGATTTTTACCGGAAAAGTCTTTGGGCATGATTTCACGCAGGGATATAATATTATGTCCAGTCAATTAATGACGACTACAGTGCAAGCTTCTAGCTCGCGAGCCTTACGCTCTTACTACAGAATCATTATTAGCGATTACCGAACCTAATACGATAACTCTTAAATAAAAACTCAAACAAGACAAAATATCCTCTTGGGTAAGATAGGGAAAATCATCTAGGATTTCTTCATAACTCATCCCAGAGGCGAGATATTCCAACACATCATAAACCGTAATTCTCATGCCTCGAATACAAGGTTTACCACCTCGCTTACCCGGTTCGATCGCAATAATATTAGCGATGTCTTGTTCTGACCTGGCACTTTTCCTTTAGCTTATTTTCTCAATTCTAGGCTAACAAAGGGATAGAGCGCTCGTAACTTTTGGTAGTTTTCAGCATTTTATTAGTTCCTTTAATTTCCTAATTCACTTTAAATCAATCCCGCCACAGCCAGCACTCGCATCAAGTCCCATCAGGGGCGTGCCCGAAGTCATTTTGGGTATCTTTTCGCCGATCGCCCCCCATCGTGCAATAATGATATGACTTGCACAAAAACTCTATTAGTAGGTAAATCTTGCCTACCTTACCGCTACATATAGCGTCTCAACTGTCAACCCGTGCAAGTTCCCAATTAAACCGGCTGTTGCACTACACAAATTTTTCCTAATGGCTGAAGTCCCCCTAAATCCCGCAGAACTTGCAGAAGCCCTCAACGGCTTTACCGATATCAATTTCCAATTGCCAGACCCAGAAGACGAACAAATACCAGAGTTTGATTTTGAAAATCAGGTTGACAATGCCTGGAAAGTGTGCGATCGCTTCGACTTGCAAACCGACATTTGGCGGGGACGCATTCTCCGAACAGTTCGAGACAGAGAAAAAAAAGGCGGCGAAGGACGCGGTACAGGGTTTTTGAACTGGCTCAAAGAAAGAGAAATTGGCAAAAGTCAAGCATATTCTTTGATAGAATTAGCTAATAGTGCCGATACTCTGATCCAGCAAGGAGATTTAGACCCAAATTCCATTAGAAACTTCAGCAAAAGAGCTTTTGTAGAAACGGCTAAAGCATCTCCCGAAGTCCAGCAAATGGTAACAGATGCCGCAGCAAGTGGCGATCGCATCACCCGCCGCGAAGTCAAACAACTCTCCGACGAATGGATGGCAATGAACTCAGATTTATTGCCAGAAGAAGTCAAAGAAAAAGCATCTAGCGGTTCTTTACCTTCCCGCTACCTCGCTCCTTTAGTCAAAGAAATGGAGAAACTCTCCCCATCTCACCAAAGCGAAATTCAAAAAGAAGTAGCAGAAAATCCCGACGTAGATACTGTCAAACAGCTAACATCCGACGCCAAGAACTTATCAAAATATCTCGACGCCGCCGCCCAAGTGCAAGCTCTCAATCAGTCTCACTTAGACATGGAAATGGCATTAGAAGAATCTTTGCGAGTAGGCTGTTTGGGAACCACCGCCGACGTTGTAAAACAAGCCGCACAGCTAGAACAAACAGTAGTCAAACTCTACACAATTTGGAAGCGTTTAGGCAGTTTGGCAGATAGATTGTACGTGGATACAGGAGCAAGTACACCCAATTTGCGGTTGCTTTTGGGATGCTTAGACAGTCTTTCGGGAGAAAAGATAGAAGTGGATTTTGGAGACGGAGAACGCTCTATTCGCTTACAAATTTTCAGCGAATAGCTCAACATTGACCGCAGATGAACGCCAATCTCCAGGCTCATTATCGGCGTCGAACCCTGTTTATCTGCGGTTGAAATTTCTGAGTTTTTTCCAAAGATATCGGGGATGCAAATAACGCCGATATTTGGTAACTACTTCTTTCCCCAACAGCACTACGCTAATCCAAAAACAAACCTCAGCCCCAACAGCTAGAACGACAGATAAAGTAGTTTTTTGGGGAATGTCTAGCGGCAGGAAGGGCACAACAAACAAGATTGCCAACCACGGTAGAAAGGATACAATAAATAAAAATAAACCGAGTTTTTGCATAGATTCACATACTACCGCTTTGATATCCCCTTTATCTATTAGTCCGCTTAAAGTGAACTTCGTTTGTATATAGCAATCCTTGCAGGAGTCGTAAATGTTTTACCCCACCCCAACCCTCCCCGAACCCGTGGGGATGGAGTATGAAATTCATACATGATTTAGGATTGCTATAGTAGCGATTTCAATCGCCGAATGACTACAAACTCCAATCTTGCACCAATGTCAGCAACAGGCAAGATGCCTGTTCCACAAATACTAAATGTTCTTGTGGAACAGGCATCTTGCCTGTTCTAGAGAATGGTTCAACATCTGACTACAAACTTAATTGCCAAGCATTTCTAACTCAATTCTTAATCCCCGTCGCCGCAATCCCCCGAATAAACTGCCGTTGACCGGCCAAAAACAGCAACACCACCGGCACTGTGCCAATTACCACCGCCGCCATCAACAACTGCCAACTGCTAGTAAACTGTTCCTGAAACTCAGCCAGAACCAACTGCACAGTCCGCAACTCCGGCCGCGTCGTAAACACCAGCGGCTTAAACAAATCGTTCCACTCCCCGATAAACGTAAACAAAAACAGCGTCACCAAAGCAGGGCGGGCCAAAGGTAACATCACCTGCCACAAAACCTGCCAGCGGTTAGCCCCATCCAGCATTGCCGCCTCCTCCAACTCCACCGGAATAGTCATAAAATACTGGCGCAGCAGAAAAATCCCAAAACCGTTAGCCGCCGTAGGCAAAATCAGCGCCCCGTAAGTATTCAGCAGATTGCCCCACTTCAAAACCAAGAAAATGGGAATCACCAAAAGCTGAAACGGAATTACCAGCGTTGCCAAAACCCCCAACACAATAGCCTGTCGCCCGCGAAACTTCAGCCTGGCCAAAGCATAACCGGCCAAAGCAGAAGTCACAATCTGAAAACCCGTCACTGCGATCGCCACTAGAGTAGAATTAAGGAATGCCAACAAAAAATTGCCCCGTCGCCAAGCCTCCTGATAGTTCGCAAAAGTCAGGCCTGTGGCCTTGACACCGACACCAGATGGTGATAGCGAAACCAAAAATACAGCAGCCAGTGGCAGCAGCACCAGCGCAGCACCCGCCAGCAACAAAATAAAACTCAGCAGTTCCAGCGCTTGAGACCTATCAAAGAATTTACCCATAAATTTGTGAATTAACCTAAAATAATAAGCCTGTGAGGTTCTCCAACCCGATCGCATCCCCGATTCCCATACAACAACATAATAGTCGTAGAAGGAAAGAAGGAGTACCTAGGGAGGAAGTTGTGATTAGGATATAATGTTATAGATAGAGTTGGTACTGTAAAACCCTGAAAGGTGGAGACATAGACCGTATTTCTATCGTCTATTTCCGGGCAAAAGATCGACTAACGACTAATTCAAGTAATTAGTAAATAGATAGCATTCTAGCGATAGTCTTTCTGGAGTGTTCGACGGCCAAACTCCGCCAAACACGCTGAGGACGCCAGTTTTTCCCGGAACGTCAAAGAAAAGTTCTTTGTCGAAAGAATCCTCAGCTATAATCTCTGATTTAGATGGGGTGCGTTCAAAAAAGGTAAAGTGCACTGTCACTGACCCCCAATTTTAAAGGGGTTTCCAAACATCCCACAAGCTTATATGAGGAGACTACATATCTATGCCCCAGCTTGAGGCCAGCCCAACAATTGACTTTCAAACCGAAACTTACAAAGATGCTTACAGCCGCATCAACGCCATTGTGATTGAAGGCGAACAAGAAGCTCACGATAATTACCTGACACTGGCCGAACTGTTGGCTGACAAAAAAGCAGAGTTAGTTGGCTTGTCCAAGATGGAGAACCGCCACATGAAAGGCTTCCAAGCTTGTGGCCGGAATCTTAAAGTCACGCCGGACATGGCATTTGCCAAGCAGTTCTTTTCGGAACTGCACAGAAACTTCCAAACGGCCGCGGCCCAAGGTCAGATTGTAACTTGCTTGTTGATTCAATCGCTAATTATTGAGTGTTTTGCGATCGCAGCTTACAACATCTACATCCCCGTCGCCGATGACTTTGCTCGCAAAATCACCGAAGGCGTCGTCAAAGAAGAATACACCCACCTCAACTTTGGGGAAGTCTGGCTGCAAGCTCACTTTGAGGAATCCAAAGCCGAACTCGAAGCCGCCAACCGCCAAAACCTGCCCATCATTTGGAGACTGCTAAACTCGGTCGCAGACGATGCCCGCGTTTTGGGAATGGAAAAAGACGCTTTAATCGAAGACTTTATGATTGCCTACGGCGAAGCCCTAGGCAACATAGGCTTTAACAACCGCGATATCATGCGGATGTCAGCACAAGGTCTCGCAGCCTAGTTAATTCGGAAATAAGGAATGGGAAAAAAATTAAAAATTAAAAATTAAAAATGGGATACCTCATTTTAAAATATACATTTTTAATCTTCCCATCTTCCCATCTTCCCATCTTCCCATCTTCAATCTTCAATCTTCCTTCATTTGACAACTTAATGTTTGGTCTAATCGGTCACTTAACCAGCTTAGAACACGCCCAATCAGTAGCTAACGAGCTGGGCTATCCAGAATATGCCGATCAAGGTCTCGATTTTTGGTGCAGCGCACCGCCCCAAATAGTTGATCAGATCACGGTAACAAGCATCACTGGACAAAAAATAGAAGGCCGCTATGTGGAGTCCTGTTTTCTGCCAGAAATGCTAGCCACACGCCGGATTAAAGCAGCCACTCGCAAAATCCTTAATGCGATGGCACACGCTCAAAAAAACGGGATTAACATCACTGCTTTAGGCGGCTTTTCTTCGATCATTTTTGAGACTTTCAACTTGCAGCAAATTAAGCAAATTCGCAATCTCAAGTTGGAGTTTGAACGCTTCACCACTGGTAACACTCACACGGCTTACATCCTCTGCCGCCAAGTAGAAGAAGCAGCCCCAAAATTGGGGATTGAACTTTCAAAAGCTACTGTAGCGGTTTGCGGTGCTACGGGGGATATTGGCAGTGCGGTGTGTCGCTGGCTCAATGTTAAAACAAATGTAGCAGAATTGTTGCTGATTGCCCGCGACAAAGAACGATTGCAAGATTTGCAATCGGAATTGGGGCGAGGCAAAATTATGGACTTGGAAGAAGCCCTCCCCCAAGCGGATATTGTAGTCTGGGTAGCCAGTATGCCCAAGGGAGTAGAAATTGACCCTAAGACATTGAAGCAACCCTGTTTATTGATTGACGGTGGCTATCCGAAAAATCTGGCAACTCAAGTTCAGCATCCAGAAATTTACGTACTCAATGGCGGCATTGTGGAGCATTCCCTCGATATTGAGTGGAAAATTATGAAGATTGTCAATATGGATGTGCCGGGTCGACAGTTGTTTGCCTGTTTTGCTGAATCAATGCTGCTGGAATTTGAAAAAATGTATACCAATTTTTCTTGGGGACGGAATCAAATTACAGTGGAGAAGATGGAGCAAATCGGTCATATTTCTGTCAAGCACGGTTTCAGACCTTTATTAATGTCAGTTTGATGTGATTTGTTGTGGTTATTGGTTATTGAGGAAAGTTTTTCTGATAATAACCAGTAACTTTTTTTATACAGTTAATAGTGAATTTTTAACAGTTAACTATTAACATTAGCTCCGATCTCACAAGCCGAAGAAAAGTAGTTTGTAGTTCGGAACCAGCGGATGTTATTGGTGGCAATAGTTTGTCTTGAATTCTTCTGATATTTGATGGTTGGCGACAAAATGTAATATAGACAGGGCTGTTACAGCTTCCGAATGGGTGAGTTCGATGGCGCTGGTGTCGCTTTTTGGACTGGGGAACAGTTCAGCAGGGTTAGGCCTTTTGTGGCGGTGGGGAACCCAGGGCCGCGGGGAAAGAGGGGCGTAAAAATCAGCAGCAAGCAAAAATAGTGTAGCAAAAAACGAGGCTCCAGCCTCTGGTTTTCAACAAGCTTAGTAAGCCAAGCATAATTCAAAATTTAAAAGTTCCAAATTTCCCCTCTTTTTCAGCATCCCCTGACAGGGTAGGATCTGGAAATAGTCGATCGACAAAACCTGACAAAACCTTATAGAAATTATCAGCGTGCCAAACCCAGACCGTAAACCCTTACTCTTAGATTTTGAAAAGCCCCTGGCCGAACTCGAAACCCGAATTCACCAGATTCGCGAACTCGCCGCAGAAAACAGCGTCGATGTCACCGACGAAATTCGCAAACTCGAAGCTCGCTCAGCCCAACTGCGACAAGAAATCTTCAGCAGCTTGTCCCCCATGCAGCGGCTGCAACTGGCCCGTCACCCGCGCCGCCCCAGCACCCTCGATTACATTCAGGCAATTAGCGACGAGTGGATCGAGCTTCACGGCGATCGGCGCGGCGGAGACGACCCGGCCCTCGTCGGCGGAATTGCCCGCATAGACGGGCGTCCCACAGTCATCATTGGCCATCAAAAAGGGCGCGACACAAAAGACAATATCGCCCGCAACTTCGGTATGGCTGCTCCCGGTGGCTATCGCAAAGCCCTGCGGTTGATGGAACACGCCGATCGCTTCGGAATGCCAATTTTCACCTTTATCGACACTCCGGGGGCTTGGGCGGGCTTAGAAGCAGAACAGCTCGGACAGGGAGAGGCGATCGCCTGTAACCTCCGAGAAATGTTTCGCCTCGACGTTCCCATTATTTGCACCGTCATCGGCGAAGGCGGTTCCGGCGGCGCATTGGGTATCGGTGTCGGCGAGCGGCTGTTGATGCTGGAACATTCCGTCTACACCGTCGCCACTCCCGAAGCTTGCGCGGCGATTCTCTGGAAAGACTCTGGCAAAGCAAACTTGGCCGCAGAAGCCCTGAAAATCACTTCCTGGGATTTGAAAAACCTCGGCGTTCTCGATCAAATAGTACCAGAGCCGATCGGCGGCGCTCACTCGAATCCCCTCAAAGCTGCGTCCATACTCAAACAAGCTTTGTTAGAAAACTTAGCAGAACTAACCCAGCTTACGGGTCAGCAGCGACGCGATCTCCGGTATCAAAAGTTTCGCCACATCGGTGTATTCACTGAAATTGCGGCTTGAGCCGATCGATTCAGAGTTATCGGTTATGAGTGAAAATCTCTTAACTTCCAACTCATAAGTGATAACTCACCAGTCACTATTCTGCGAATCAATCAGCAGTGTTATAATTTCTCAGGTGACACCGGCTTAACAGTTCTTAATGTTGATCTCATAATTAACTGTGATCACCTGCAGCAGACAGCTTTCTAATTTGGCGAAGAAGGCTGCAACGCTTGAGGGACTTGCCGAGCGAAAGTATTAGGACACTGAATGAACCATCCCACAACAAAGCAGGCTCTGATTACCGGAGCCAGCAGCGGTATTGGCAAAGCGACGGCTCTAGCGTTCGCCGCCGAGGGCATAAATCTGGCCTTAGTTAGCCGAGAGTCGGAAAACTTAGAAGCCGTTGCCGCAGCAGCCCGAGCAGTCGGAGTGAAAGCAGAAGCTTATCCCTTAGACTTGGCAAAAATTGAGCAAGTGCAAAGCAGCATCAGCGCGATCGCAGCTCAATTCGGCCCCGTAGATATCCTGGTCAACAGCGCTGGTATGGGCTACACCGGCTCTTTGACGGAAACGCCGCTAGCCGAGTGGCAGAGCGTTTTAGACCTCAATCTAACTAGCGTTTGGCAGTGCATTTTAGGAGTTTTGCCCTCCATGCGCGATCGCCGATCGGGAATCATCATCAACGTTTCCTCGATCGCCGGCACCCAAGCCTTCCCCAACTGGGGAGCCTACTGCGTTAGCAAATTCGGTCTCATGGCTTTGTCTAAAACCTTAGCCACCGAAGAACGAGCTCACGGAATTCGCGTAACAGCAATCTGTCCGGGTTCTGTCAACACTCCTCTGTGGGACACAGACACCGTAGACGCCGACTTTGATCGCACCGCCATGTTAACCCCAGAAATCGTCGCCCAATCAATTCTGCACGCAGTTCAGTTGCCAGCAAGTGCAGTAATTGAAGAAATCACCCTCATGTCCAACGCAGGAGTTTTGTGAACTTGAGATTTTAGACTGCTGGATTTTTCTCGAATTCAACAATCTTTGAATCTCTAGCTATATCCCCCAATCGAAAATTGATTCACCCTCACACCAACTTGTTATGACAATTGCATCTTCCCCCGATTCCAATGGCTCGAACTCACTCTCGACTGACAGCATGAAACTGTTACAAACCGCAGAAAGCAACACCCCGCGCATCCCAACTCGACCCGATCGCAATTCCTCGAACGGTCAAGAATCCAGCGTGCCCAAACCCTCAGAAGTAGGCATGGAAGAAATGATGGAGGCCGTTCGCACAATGCTGCTGGGAGTAGGAGAAGACCCCGAACGCGAAGGATTGCTCAAAACCCCAAAACGGGTAGCAGAAGCAATGCGGTTTCTCACCAGTGGTTACAGTCAATCCCTCGAAGAACTCCTCAACGGCGCTATCTTTGACGAAGGCCACAACGAAATGGTACTGGTGCGAGACATCAGTGTATTCAGTATGTGCGAACACCATATGCTGCCGTTTATGGGCCGAGTTCACATTGCTTACATTCCCAACCAAAAAGTAGTGGGATTGAGCAAATTAGCCCGAATTTCCGAGATGTACAGCCGCCGATTGCAGGTGCAAGAACGTTTGACGCGCCAAATTGCCGAAGCAGTTCAGACAATATTGGAACCGAAGGGAGTAGCTGTGGTAATGGAAGCCAGCCATATGTGCATGACGATGCGGGGTGTGCAAAAACCCGGTGCTTGGACGGTTACGAGTGCAATGTTGGGCGTGTTCCAAGAAGAACAGAAAACTCGCGAAGAATTCCTGAATTTGATCCGCCACCAACCGGCTTTCTTTTAGTCATTAGTCATTAGTCATTAGTCATTAGTCATTAGTCATTAGTCAATCACTTTTTGGGTGGTGGCTAGCAATTAAGCAATTTGGTCACTAGCCCCCAGATTCATCCGCAGTCGCAATCTAAAATCTAAAATCTAAAATCAGATGACGATCGACTGATAAACCCATAAAATAGACGGGTGACTCATGACTTGTGACTAAATGAATCCTATTAAATTCGGTACAGATGGCTGGCGCGGTATCATTGCTGACGATTTTACATTCGATCGCGTAGCGTTAGTCGCTCCCCTAGCGGCACAAGTTCTCGCACAAACTGGTGGTAGCGATGGCAGCAGCGGTACCGTAATTGTCGGTCACGACCGTCGATTTCTGGCTGAAGAATTTGCCCAAACAGCGGCTATTGCCATCCAAAACGCAGGATTTGACGTGCTACTTAGCGAATCCTACGCCCCCACTCCAGCTTTCAGTTTAGCTGCCAAACAATTAAATGCTTTGGGTGCGATCGTCCTGACAGCCAGCCACAATCCCGGTGCATATTTAGGGTTAAAAGTCAAGGGCGGATTTGGCGGTTCAGTTTCGCCCGAAGTTACTCAACAGATAGAAGCAAAACTCGAAAATCCGGCGGCAATTTCAGCAACTCCGGGCAAATTAGAGAATTTCAATCCTTGGCCGGCTTACTGCAAAACCTTGCGGGAAATGGTAGATATTGATGCGATTAAAGAAGCGATCGCCAGCGGCAAAATTACAGTATTTGTAGATGTAATGCACGGTGCCGCCGCCGGAGGATTAGGTCAAATTTTAGAAGAAACGGTACATGAAGTCAACAGCGATCGAGATCCGCTGTTTGGCGGCGGTGCACCGGAACCTTTGCCGCGCTACCTGTCGCAGTTATTTCGGGTGATGCGTACTCACCAGCGAAAAAGTTCTGGTTTGTCAATCGGATTTGTATTTGACGGAGATAGCGATCGAATTGCAGCAGTTGACTCTAGCGGCAACTTCCTCAGTTCACAAATCCTAGTTCCCATATTAATCGAACATTTAGCAAAACGGCGCGGCTTGACCGGGGAAGTCATCAAAACAGTCAGCGGTTCAGACATAATTCCCAAAATTGCCAAGCTGTACAACTTGCCATTATTTGAAACGCCGATCGGTTACAAGTATATAGCCGATCGAATGTTAACCACCCAAGTCTTAGTCGGCGGCGAAGAATCGGGAGGAATTGGCTACGGTACACACATCCCCGAACGAGATGCTTTGCTGTCAGCGCTGTACTTGTTAGAAGCAGTTGTCAAATCCGGCGAAGACTTAAGCGAAATTTACAGCCGACTGCAACAAGAAACAAACTTTACTTCAGCGTATGACAGAATCGACTTGCACTTAGCAAACATGGAAGAAAGGTCGCGTTTGCTGTCGCTGCTGCAAAATCAACCCTTAACAGAAATCGCCGGCAAAGGAGTTGTAGATTGCAACAAAGTTGACGGATATAAATTCCGTTTAGCCGACGGAAGTTGGCTGTTAATTCGGTTTAGCGGAACCGAACCCGTGTTGCGGCTGTACTCAGAAGCAGCGACATTGAAAGAAGTTATGCAAAACTTAAACTGGGCGAAGAGTTGGGCGCATAATTAATCGGAGTTTTCAACCGCAGATAAACGCAGACAAACCCGAATGACTTGATATCAAATCTCTCTTTCTCCGTGCCCTCTGCGCCCTCTGCGGTTAAAAACTCCTAAAAAAATATTTTTCTAGCAATTATCCATTAATTGTGAACTATTTCTCTTCTCTTCCTTCTTCGCGTCCTACCCTTCGGGAACGGCTTCGGCGACCGCATCTTCGCGGTTCGTAAAAAAATCTTACTCACCAAGGAAATACTATTGCTATATCAGAGATATTTTAGGATAAAACAAGATGGTATACAGCGATTTCAGCCTTGCGAGAGTCAAAAAATATTTTGGATTGACCTGAGATGAAACTCGCAATTTATTTGCCGATACAAAACCAGTTTCACCCTCGGAAATTTTAACAACAATCCTGATTGATTATGTACCGCTAGCAACTTTTATTTCTACATAAAAAGCTCGCTCAGAATTTTTGATTGCCCCGATATTAGCAGAAGTGCGACGATTATTAAATAAACGAGTTTCTCTTTTTTGCGGTAAGGATTTTACTGTCGATCCAGAAAGAGGTTTGCAAGGATTTTGCGATTATATTCTTAGCGGATCTTCAGAACAATTGTTCATCAGTGCTCCGGTTATAACAATTTTTGAGGCAAAAAAAGAAGATATTATTGGCGGTTTGGGTCAATGCGTAGCCGCAATGGTAGCAGCCCAATTTTTCAATCAAAACCAAGACACTGAGGTCGATCGCATTTACGGCGCGGTGACGACGGGAACTAACTGGAAATTCTTGATTTTGGAGGAAACTACTGTTTATATCGATCCGATTGAATACTATATTCAAGATGTTGATAAGATTTTGGGAATTTTGTTGCAACCATTTTCCCCATCTTTTGTTAATATGGAGCCATAAGTTTTAAGAGAAATAATGATCGATCGCAAATTGCTAGTTGTAGCTACGGGCAATCCGGGTAAACTCAAGGAAATGCAAGTTTATCTTCAGGATTTGGGATGGGAATTGGAACTAAAACCGGAAGAGTTGGAAATCGAGGAAACAGGCGAAACTTTTATTGCTAATGCTTGCTTGAAGGCGTCTGAAGTCGCAAAAGCCACGAGCAAATGGTCGATCGCCGATGATTCTGGTTTAATGGTAGATGCACTCGACGGCCAACCTGGGATTTACTCCGCACGCTACGGGAAAACCGATGCTGACAGGATATCTCGACTTCTCAAAGAATTGGGTAGCGAACAAAACCGGGAAGCACAATTTGTTTGCGCGATCGCGATCGCCCGTCCCGACGGTACAATTGCCTTGCAAGTAGAAGGAATTTGCCGAGGCGAAATCCTCCACACTCCTCGCGGTACGGGAGGTTTCGGATATGACCCCATTTTCTACGTACCCGCACAGCAACAGACTTTTGCAGAAATGACAACCGATATCAAGCGAGCGCACTCTCACCGAGGCCGAGCATTCTTGGCTTTACTACCAAAAATGGCGCACCTTGTCACCCCATAATGAAGAAAAAAGCCAAAACAGGGGGTAACTGTGGCATTGGATATTGACACTTAGGTCTCAAAATTAAACAGGAAAGAGGTTTTTCGTTGGCAATGACAGTTACCAATGCCCAATGCCCAATGCCCAATGCCCAATGCCCAATGCCCAATGCCCCAGTATCTTAGATTGCCTCCAAGTTCTTTTCCCCAGTCCGAATCCGAATAATTTGTTCTACAGGAGAGATGAAAATCTTGCCGTCGCCAATCTCGCCCGTGCGGGAAGCCGCGATAATTTTATCAACCACCATGTCAACCTGATCGTTTTCCACAACAATCTCCACCTTGAGCTTTTGCAAGAACTCAACGGTGTACTCAGAACCGCGATAGCGTTCTGTCATGCCCTTCTGACGGCCAAAACCTCTAACTTCAGAAACAGTCATCCCCACAATACCAGCATTGACGAGTGCGATTTTCACTTCGTCTAGTTTAAAGGGGCGAATAATAGCTTCAACCTTTTTCAAGTTTTTCACTCCTAACAGTTAGTACCTTCGTTATATTACTTAATCGGCGTGACATCTTTTAATATCACGGCCAACAGCAAGTATTTTGTCAAGTATATTACCCTATCTTGTACTCGCGATGAAATGCACGCCAACCTTTAACAATATTCTCGAATTTTCCAGGGGCGCGGGTTCTCGGCTCCGGCCGATCGCGGTAGAGTTAAGAAAGACAGCAGCAGGCGTCCCCCGCCGATCTGCTAAAACAGAAAAAGAACGCAGGAGACAGGAGTTTTCCGAGTTTCCGCTTTGCTATGTCAGATTTGCACATATTGCTGAAAACTATAATTGCCAGAGGCGGTCAGTTAAACTATTCCTATGCACCCAGCCAGCCCTCCCCCTGACCGCAGCGGGCTTGATGCCCTACTGAGAAATCGCCCCTTCCTCGCCTTGTGGACGGGCCAGTTATTGGCCCAAGTGGCGGATAAAATCTTTTACGTATTGCTGATTATTCTGCTGAAAACCGGCGACTACCGACCCTGGCCGGTTTCTTGGCAACATTCGGAAAATTCTATGCTGTCAGCGGTGATGATCGCCTACACCGTGCCAGCGATCGTCTTTGGTTCCGTAGCGGGTATCGTGGTAGACCGCTTTTCCAAAAAGCAAATGCTGATCGCCTGCAACGTGATTCGAGCCGGGTTGATTGTAGCTTTGCCGTTTTTGCCCAAAGCTTTTGTGGTTTTGCTGATTATGACGTTTTTGATCTCTACCGTAACGCAATTTTTTGCTCCGGCAGAGCAGGCGGCAATCCCTCTGGCAGTGGGGCGAGAGGGACTGATGTCGGCAAATGCTCTGTTCGCCTCGTCCACCATGGGCGGGATTATTATCGGGATGACGATCGGAGAACCGCTGTTTAGTTGGGTCAAACACAGCTTCGGATCAGCTTCTCAAGAGTTTTTGCTGGGCGGGTTGTACCTGATCTCAGCAGGTTTGATCTATGCTATGCAGATCAAAGAAGGTCATGCCGGCAGCAGTGGCAAAAATGTTCATCCTTGGCAAGACCTCAAGGAAGGTTTGCGGTATGTGAAACACAATCACCTTGTCAGCAACGCGATGGTGCAGTTGACCATTTTGTATTCGGTGTTTGCGGCGCTTCAGGTGCTGGCGATCGCACTTTCAGGCAAAATAGGTCTCAAAGAAACTCAATTTGGCTTTTTGCTCGCTGCTGCGGGAATTGGAATGGTCTTCGGTGCAGCCTTTTTGGGACACTGGGGTCATCGAATGCACCACAAACCTCTGCCTTTAATCGGTTTCTTGATGATGGGTTTTGTATTAGCAATGTTTGCCTTTACTCGACAGTTATGGGTGGGATTCGGATTGAGCGCTCTGTTCGGTTTTGGTGCTTCCTTAATTAACGGCCCGATGCAAGCTCTGATTCAAGAAAAAACTCCAGAATCTATGCGGGGCAAAGTCTTTGGATTTGAGAACAATGCGATTAATATTGCTCTGAGCCTGCCTTTAGCGATTACTGGCCCTCTGACGGATGCTGTCAGCAAAGCAGTCGGCTCGGATGACCTCGGCTTGCGGATCGTGTTGCTGAGTTTGGGCTTTTTGGTTTCGGTGATGGGAATGGCAGCTTGGAAACATACTCGCAAAGTCTTGCAGGATGTTCTGTGAACTTTGCAAAGAAGGAAGTTCGGCAACGAGCAATGTACGGGATGTAACCGATGTAACGGATGTCAGTCCGATGGCAGTCGGAAGTTCGGCAACGAGCAATGTACGGGATGTAACCGATGTCAGTCCGATGGAAGAAGGAAGATAGAAGAGGGGATGGGTGTCAACTTAAGGTCAAATGTAGTACCGAGCTACTGTTTGACTTGACGATGATTGTCCATATCCCCTGATAGTCGGAGGGAACCAGAGCATTCTCTTTAGTTTCCCTTCTTAACGGGAATAGGAGCGGGATCAAGACTCGCGTCTAAACAAGATTTATCAAGGGTTTTAGGCGAGTGTTGACACCAATGGGAAGAGGGAATATGGCTTTCTTTTCGCGATCGATCGATAACATAGCAACCGCCCTGATGATTAGGACGTTCTTAATTGCTGAAACGATTGTTTTTATTGTCGAAGGCCGCAGAACGAATGCTATACAAGCGTCATATAGCGGTAAACCGGCATAGAAGCCGCGATTTCCTCTGTTTCTTTTCTTCCTCTGGTGTTCCACAATGTCTTGATCGGGCGAACCCTCTGCGATCGCGAAATCTTTTGTAAAATCTCACCACTTAAATTTTCCTAGTTTCATTAATTGAGATTAAAGTAGTATAAAAGCTTTCATTAAAAATCATAATTAGTTTAAGGAAGGAAATACTGTGCAACTAAAAACTAAAGTGACCATCAAGCGTGCAACTGGTGGATTTGCTCTGATTGACAGCTTGATCCGCCACGGCGTCAAGCATATTTTTGGTTATCCCGGCGGTGCAATTCTGCCACTTTACGACGAACTCTACCGCGCCGAAGAAACTGGCGCTATCAAACATATTCTGGTGCGCCACGAACAAGGCGCTGCTCACGCGGCTGACGGATACGCCCGCGCTACTGGCAAAGTTGGGGTTTGTTTTGCTACTTCTGGCCCTGGTGCAACTAATTTAGTGACGGGGATTGCGACAGCCCACATGGATTCGATCCCGATGGTAATTATTACTGGTCAGGTGCCCCGTGCGGCGATCGGCACTGATGCGTTTCAGGAAACAGATATTTACGGGATTACCCTGCCAATTGTCAAGCATTCCTATGTAGTGCGCGACCCCAGAGATATGGCGCGAATTGTGGCAGAAGCTTTCCACATCGCGAGTACAGGGCGGCCGGGGCCTGTTTTGGTTGATGTACCCAAGGATGTGGGTTTGGAAGAATTTGACTATCTGCCCGTGGAACCCGGAGCAGTGAGAATTCCGGGCTACCGGCCGACGGTGAAGGGAAATCCTCGGCAAATTAATCAAGCAATCTATTTGCTGCAGGAAGCAAAGCGTCCTTTGCTTTATGTGGGTGGCGGGGCGATCGCGGCGGGGGCCCACGAGGAAATTAAGGAACTCGCCGAACTTTTCCAATTGCCGGTCACGACAACGCTGATGGGCAAAGGTTCTTTTGACGAAAACCATCCTTTGTCGGTGAAAATGCTGGGGATGCACGGCACTGCTTACGCTAATTTTGCCGTTACGGAGTGCGATTTGCTGATTGCTGTAGGGGCGAGGTTTGACGATCGCGTGACCGGGAAATTAGACGAGTTTGCCGCGCGCGCAAAGGTGATTCACATCGATATCGACCCTGCGGAAGTAGGCAAAAATCGCGGCCCTGACGTGCCGATTGTCGGAGATGTCCGCCAAGTTTTGCTCGATTTGCTGCGTCGCTGTCGGGAAACTGGAGTTTCGGGGAAAACCGGACAGACTGGGGAATGGCTGCACAGGATCGATCAGTGGAAACAGGACTATCCGTTAGTGGTGCCTCATTACCCAGACATTTTGTCTCCGCAAGAGGTGATTTCTCAGTTGGCTACTCAAGCGCCGGATGCTTACTACACAACAGATGTCGGTCAACATCAAATGTGGTCGGCTCAATTCTTGAACAACGGGCCGCGCCGCTGGATTTCTAGTGCTGGTTTGGGCACGATGGGTTTCGGGGTGCCGGCGGCGATGGGCGCGAAAATGGCGCTACCCGATGAGCAAGTGATTTGTATTGCTGGCGATGCTAGCGTGCAAATGAATATTCAAGAGCTCGGAACACTAACACAATACGGCATTAATGTCAAGATTGTTATTGTAAATAACGGCTGGCAAGGCATGGTGCGGCAGTGGCAGCAGGCGTTCTACGGGGAGCGTTATTCGTCGTCGAATATGACTGTAGGGATGCCGGATTTTGTGATGCTGGCTGAAGCTTACGGGGTGAAGGGGATGCTGGTTTCGCGACCGGAGGAACTCAAAGATGCGATCGCCCAAATGCTCGCTCATGACGGCCCGGTGCTGATGAACGTGAAGGTGACGAGGGACGAAAACTGCTATCCGATGGTAGTTCCAGGTAAGAGCAACGCTCAAATGGTTGGTTTGCCCGATCGTAGCAAGTTGCAATCTGCGGAGTTGGTTTATTGTCCGAGTTGCGGCGCTAAGAATGTTTCGACCAATAACTTTTGTCCTGAGTGCGGGACAAAAGTTTAACTAGGGACACGGCAATGCCTTGTTTGGCAGGGGTTTAAACCCCTGCCGATCTTTCGGGTTAAGCGGTTTTTCGGGTTAAGTTGACACGATGAAAGGCAATGCGATGTCCTTACCCGGATCTGCTGTTTCACATTTAAAACTATCTCCTCTGGTCTCGCATTGAGAGCTTTAATCTGTAATCTCTAAGCATATTTTATGAGCCAGTGTCTAAACCCTGATTGCCTATTCCAAAACCCGTCTGGCTCTACAAAATTTTGTCAAAAATGCGGGAATAAACTGCTATTGGGCGATCGCTACGGAGCCCAAAAAATTATTGGACAAGGGGGATTTGGGCGCACTTTTCTAGCTATTGACGAGTATAAACCATCAAAACCTCCCTGTGTTATTAAACAATTCTACCCCCAAGTTCAAGGCACTTCTAGTATCCAGAAAGCTGCTGAGTTATTTGAGCTTGAAGCAGTACGCCTAGAACAGTTGGGTAAACATTCTCAAATTCCCGAATTATTAGCATATTTTAGTCAAGATGGACGGCAGTATTTAGTCCAAGAATTCATCGACGGTGAAAATTTAGCCCAAACTCTAGAATCTAAGGGATATTTTAGCGAAACGCAGATTCGCAACGTGCTTAATAATTTATTGCCAGTATTCGAGTTCATTCACTCTCGCCAAGTTATTCACCGAGATATCAAGCCAGAAAATATTATTCTTCGGCAAGATGGGCAACTGGTTTTAGTTGACTTTGGAGCCGCGAAATATGCGACACAAACGGCTATAGCGGTAACGGGAACGAGGATCGGGACGGCTGGATATACGGCACCAGAACAAGCCAACGGCAAAGCTATTCATGCTAGTGATATTTATAGTCTGGGTGTCACTTGTCTGTGTCTGTTAACTGAGGTTGAACCGATTGATTTATTCGATGATAGCGAGTTTGAGTGGGTGTGGCGAGAACACTTAAAAACATCTGTCAGCTCGGAACTGGGTCAGATTTTAGATAAAATGATACAACCTGCTATTAAGAAACGTTATCAATCTGCTACTGAAGTGTTGCAGGATCTTGCTTCTCAATCACCTCAATTATCAGCTCAAGTACCTCCTCCGCCACCAGACTTGCTTAAATCAGCGCGGGGTATTGAGTATACTCGTCTGCGGGATTTATTGGCAGCAGGAAAGTGGAAAGAGGCGGATCAGGAAACAATAAAGGTAATGCTGAAAGCTGCGAGACGGGAGAAGGAAGATTATTTTGATACGGACTCAATTGATAATTTTCCTTGCGATGATTTACGCACCATCGACCAGTTGTGGGTAAAATATAGTCAGGGTCGCTTTGGTTTTAGCGTCCAGAAAAAAATTTGGTTGGAAGTAGGCGGCAAAGTTGATTGGGATACTGAAAAGAAGCTAGGCGATCGTGTGGGTTGGCGAAAAGGAGGCAGTTGGTTGGACACAAAGGACCTAACCTATAATAAACAAGCCCCTGTGGGCCACCTCCCTAGGCAACTGTGTGGGTGGTGGGGTGGGTTCCGGGGTTTGGGTGTGAAGTGGCGTTATGGTTCTTCTCTCGCATCAAGAGCTGTAAGCTGTAATATCTAGCGATTTCAGCCTTTTTTCAAGTATTTTTTATCGAACCTTATTTTTACGAAATTTAGGGTGAGTTAGCGAAGTGTAACGCACCAATTATGTTAAAACATATACAGGTTAGATATCCCCTATTAAAATCTCTAGAAGACCTAAAACTTTTCAGACCTAGCGATCGCACATTAGAAAATTATCCCCTATTTAAAGAATAGGATAAAGAGCAGATAAATGCTGATATTCTCGCTGAAGAAGTGGAGTTAGAAACAACCAGAAGATGTAAATAAACTTTGTGGTTTACTCAAAATAGGAAAATTCGCGGGAGTGGCAAATGAATCTTTATTTGGGAATAGATTTCGGCACGACTGGCGCCCGATCGACAATCATCGACTCCCAGGGTACAATACATTGTGAGACAGAACATACTTTTGCCAACGCGCAACAGCCGGAATTGCCCTCGGTGTGGCAAAATGCGCTGTGGGCTGTAATTGAGCAAATTCCCCCAGCAATCCGCAATCAGGTAAGGGCGATCGCCCTTGACGGCACATCCTCCACTGTCATGCTGTGCAATACCGACGGTATACCAGTATGCGAGCCGATTTTATACAATGATGCGCGCGGTGCAGCGGTGACAGAGAGGTTGCGGGCGATCGCGCCGGATAACCACACAGTATTAAGCGCTACATCCAGTCTGGCAAAACTCCTGTGGTGGCAGGAGGGCGGGCACGGGGGCACCGCCCCTACGGTTTTCCTGCATCAAGCTGACTGGCTGGCATTTCTGCTGCACGGAAAATTGGGAATTAGCGACTATCACAATGCTTTGAAACTCGGTTTCGATGTTGATACTTTGTGCTATCCGAATTGGCTGATAGAGGGAATTGCGGGGACTGCAACGCCTCAATTGCCGCAAGTTGTCGCGCCGGGCACGCCTGTGGGGGAAGTGAGAGATCAAGTTGGCGATCGCTTCGGTTTTCCCCGCGATTGTATGGTTTGTGCTGGCACAACCGATAGCATTGCTGCTTTTTTAGCAAGCGGTGTCACTTTACCAGGGGAAGCAGTAACTTCTCTCGGTTCTACACTAGCACTTAAACTGTTAAGTCATACCCGCGTAGATGATTCTAGATACGGGATTTACAGTCATAAATTAGGCGATTTGTGGTTAGTTGGAGGTGCTTCTAATACCGGAGGTGCGGTGCTGCGACACTTTTTTACTGATGTGGAGTTGGATAATTATAGCACACAAATTGACCCAGCACAAGAGAGTTTGCTGGATTATTACCCATTGTTGAAAAAGGGCGATCGCTTTCCGATTAATGACCCGAATTTGCCGCCCAGACTCGAACCGCGTCCAACTGATTCAGTGGAATTTCTGCACGGTTTGCTAGAAAGCATAGCGCGAATTGAAGCGCGGGGATATCAATTATTGCAAGAATTGGGTGCAACTCCTTTAACAAAAGTTTATACTGCTGGCGGCGGGGCAAAAAATTCGGTTTGGAGTGCGATTAGAAAGCGTTATTTAAAAGTTCCTGTTGAAACGCCAGTTCATACTGCGGCTGCTTACGGGGTGGCGCTGTTGGCGATGCGGGGTGCGATGGGGATATAATGCTAATTTTCGCGCAGCATCCACACTAAAAATCCCAATATTTTATCTACTGGAGGTAGCGGATAATCGGTAAGATCGATCGTCACTATTTGCCCTTCCAGCTTGAGAAACCGCCAAGCTGTGCCGCTGGAAACGCTGCCGTAGATGACGGAAATCGATCGCCCTTTAGCTTCATTAAATCTCTGGGCCGCCACCATTTCAGCAATACATTGACCCAAACCTACTTTCAAATCTCCTTTTTTAGCTTCCACCATCACAATTACCGGGGCCTCAACGTCTAATTGTTCCGGGGAACGGCTGATGATAAAATCGCACACTCCTGTAAGTCCAACAGCTACATCAACATTAAATTCCTCACCCGAAAACACGCTGATTTGTTGGTTCAGAATCCTGCGAACTTCCAGCAATACAGGGTTTATAATAGCTTCAGAACGGGCTTTTTCGGTGCTAGTGGCGATCGCCCAAGGCAAATTTGTCTCCAGCATGATCT
The DNA here is from genome assembly GCF_036700965.1 of Microcoleus sp. Pol8_D6. Taxonomy (NCBI): domain Bacteria; kingdom Bacillati; phylum Cyanobacteriota; class Cyanophyceae; order Oscillatoriales; family Microcoleaceae; genus Microcoleus; species Microcoleus sp. Pol8_D6. The sequence continues at coordinate 60,310 of NZ_JAUBPW010000024.1, forward strand.
GCAATGCTGCTGCGGGTGCGATCGGTTCAATTTCCGGCAGAAATCTGATTCCTTCCACTACTGTAAGATTGAAGGCTTCTTTAACCTTGCCGGTGGTCGTAAATTGACTGTAAGGCATAAGACTTTAGGTTTTTATTTCTACTTTTTACTTAGATAAAACGAAGGTTGAAACCGCGTCTACACAAACGAGTTGCCCGACGCGGACTAAAGATAAAAACGTAATTTTTACCGCATTTTAACCGCCCCTTCTTCAACCCGCTATTCTAGGTTTTTGTCTGTATAGAGGCGGTTTCAACCACCGGATTTTGTATTACACTCGCTGCAACTTCGCTGTTCTTGGATCGATAATTTTTCTGCCCAAACCTGAAAACTTAATTGCCAGATTAGTTTTATCGCCTTCTCCCAAGACGTGGGTAATTTCTCCAACTCCAAAAGCATGATGAAAAACCCGATCGCCCGTTTTCCACTCCGCCGATTGTCCATTGTTTCCCGCTTGAAAACTCCCGGAATTAGCGGCTGAATTATTAGTTTTTCCTTTCGATGCAGCCGTTTTTCCCGCTTTAGTTTTCTTCGCACTTCCAGCCAGCAAATGTGTCGGCAATTCTCCTAAGAATAGGGAAGGGGTGCAGTGTTCCCGGAAACCTCCCCAGAGGCGGCGTTCGCGAGTGTGGGTGAGAAATAGCAATTCTTGGGCGCGAGTGATGCCCACGTAGCACAAACGGCGTTCTTCTTCGATCGCTTTCGGGTCGTCCAAACTGCGGAAATTGGGAAATAAACCCTGTTCCATTCCTACTAAAAATACTACGGGAAATTCTAGCCCTTTTGCCGAGTGCAGCGTCATCAGCGATACGCGGGAATCTTCTTCCTGCAAGTCATCTAAATCAGATGCTAAAGATGCTTTTGCTAAAAATGATGTTAGCGTTGGTTCTTCGTTTTGTTCTTCAAATTGTAGCACCGCATTATACAATTCTCTGACGTTTTCGATCCGATTTTCTGCTTCCTCGGTTCCTTGATTTTTTAAATCGTCAATGTAGCCTGAATCTTCGATAATTCCTTGGACAATTTGCGAAGCTGGCAGAGTTTCAACTTGCGATTGCCAACGGCCAATCATTTCGGCAAACTTAATAATAGCTTTTGCCGATCGCCCTGCGAGAGTATTGACAGAAGATTCATCGCTGAGGATTTCCCACAACGGAATGCCCAATTGAGTTGCAGCGTCTTCGATTTTGGAAAATGTGGTATCCCCAATGCCGCGACGGGGAGTATTGATGATGCGTTTGAGGCTGACGCTATCGTCGGGATTGGCAAGCGCCCGCAGGTATGCTAGGATATCTTTGATTTCTTTGCGATCGTAAAACTTCAGGCCGCCGACAATATTGTAAGGAATGTCTAAACGCATTAACGCTTCTTCAAAGGAGCGAGATTGAGCGTTTGTGCGGTATAGAATCGCAAAGTTACTGCCGTTTTCGTATTCGGAATTTTGGCGCTTCAAGGAATGAATTTGACCCGCTACAAATTCCGCTTCATCTAATTCGTTGTCGGCGCGCCAGACAACAATCGGAGCTCCCGGTTCGCGAATCGGGCGCAGAATTTTCTCGATGCGTTCGGTATTGTGTTCGATCAAGTGGTTCGCTACTTGCAGGATGTTTTCGCGCGATCGATAATTTTCCTCTAATTTTACCATAGTCCGAGTTTTATCGTCGGACAAACCATCTCCGAAATCCTCTTGAAATTCCAGCAAAATCGTATAATCTGCCATCCGAAAACTGTAAATTGATTGATCGACATCCCCCACGACAAAAATCGAGCGGTTTTGCCATTTATCGAATTTTTTAGGGTCGGCGTTATTTGTTACCAGCATCCGAATCAAATCGTATTGAGTGCGGTTGGTATCTTGGTATTCGTCAACTAAAATATGGCAAAACTTTTTATGCCAATAACTTAATACTTGCTCGTTTTGGCTCAAAAGTTTAACGGGAACGAGGATTAAATCGTCAAAATCTAGCGCATTGTTGGCTGCTAAAGCGTCTTGGTAGCGACTGTAAACATCGGCAATCACGCGACCTCTGTAATCCGGTTCTGCTGCTTGGTATTCTTGAGGTGACAAGCCTTTATTTTTAGCGTTGCTGATGACATAGCGGACTTTTCGCGGGTCAAATTTCTTGTCGTCGAGGTTCAGTGTTTTTGTGACAATTTGTTTGACGAGACTTTGAGCATCTGACTCATCAAAAATCGAAAAGTTTTTCTTCCACTGGCGTCCTTTTTCGTCTTGGTATTTTTCTATATCGTAGCGGAGAATGCGACCGCACAAAGAGTGAAAAGTCCCCATCCAAATGTGCTTGGTAATTCTCTGGTAAATTTGCGATCGCAATTTGGTTTGTACATCCGGGGATAAGTCTACCAAAGGTTTGCCATATTCCGCTTCAGCTTGCTGAGTTGCCAGCAATTTCTCAATTCTTTCTTTCATCTCCCTGGCGGCTTTATTTGTAAATGTCACCGCCAGAATATTTTCAGGATCGACTCGATGGGTACGAACTAAGTTAGCAACTCGGTAAGTTAGAGCTCTGGTTTTGCCGGAACCAGCGCCCGCTACTACTAACAGCGGCCCGTTATAATGGGCGACTGCTTGGCGCTGAGATGGGTTGAGGTGGCTGAGGAAATCAGTGGTTTGAGTCATAGCTAGAAAGTTAATTTTATTGTTTAAGGTAAATAATACTGGGATGCGATACCGCGAGTTTTTTTAAGGTAAGGTGCGCCTAGCGCACCCTATATTATAACTAGATAGGTAATTTTTTAAACTTTAAATATTTTTGGGTCAAGCGAGTTGTTTAAGGTAAGGTGCTCGGCGCGCACCCTACACTATAACTAGATAGGTAATTTTTTTAACGTTTAAATATCCGTGTCAGCCACATTGCTGCTAATATTCCCAAGCCAATCCAAATGGCAATAATCACAACAGCGGCAGCCCGATTTATCGGTTTTCCTCGCTCTATTTCTGCGGCTGCTTTTTCCCTACACTCGGCTAAAACCTGTGGTGGAATTATCTTCAGTACCAGCCAAATTCCCAAAGGTACAATTATCAAATCGTCCAAGTAGCCGAGAATCGGTATGAAGTCAGGAATTAAGTCGATCGGGCTAAAAGCGTAGGCAACCGTAAGACCTGCTAAAATTCTGGCGTACCAAGGTACTCTCTGGTCTGTACTTGCTAAATAAACAGCGTAAGTCTCTTTTTTAAGTCGGCGGGCAACTTGTTTTAAGGATTGCATTTTTTAATTTTTTACACTCTTCAATAGTCCAGACATTTTTTAAGCAGGGAAAGTACCATAATACACTAATGAAAAAAGGTTAGAATGATTTAAAATAAAATTATAGTCTAAATCTAACTTATCAATAAAGGTACAAAGTAGATGCTTATAGAATTCGAGCCGCTTATAAGCACAGATTGAAAACACACAGGATTTAATGGCTTGAGAAAATACGGCTCAAAAAGTTCTCGATCGCTTCCTCTATGAACTAAACCGTTCAGTGTAAACACAGGGGGATTCGCAAACGGTATCGGTATCTTGTCGTCATCTCATTTATGAGATTGGGACGCCAGCAGGATTGACTCAACAGCAACTTGCAGATCGCATTGAGACAAAACAGTCGCTGATCGCACGGCTTGAAGATGCGGAGTATGACGGACACTCGCTTGCAATGCTCCAAAAAATTGCCCGTGCGCTCAATCAGCGATTGGAGGTTCAGCAAGGGCGATCGCCTTTGATGAAAATCACACTGAGAAGCTACACTAAAGCTAATATATAGCAACTTCTATTTGCTTAAGTGGGGGCATTCCCACACAGGGGACACTGTCCCCTACGCCCCATAACTCAGATGAGGGAGAACCGCTGTAAAATATGGCACGATGAGGATTCAATTATGCTAAGTAGTATTAAACAGCAAGTGGTCGTTGGCACGGATGGACAAATCGAGATTCAAACTTCTGAGTTAATAGAAGGAACGGTTGTTGAAGTGATTGTTTTAGTTGAACAAGATGGTGTTGAGACGAATACTAGCCCATCTATTTCACAAGATGCGACAGAATATTTGCTGTCTACAGAAGCCAATCGTTATCAGTTGATGACTGCTATTCAAAACATCGAAGCAAAGACTAACTTGGTCAGTTTTACGTTTGAGGAATGGAATGAAGAATATAACCTTCGCTCCTGAAGCATTTGAATACTTCAATAAGTGGGCCGCAGAGGATAACTCAAGGATTTTCCCAAAGTGCGATCGCTTTCCTAATGTAGCGATGCGATCGCCCTCTCAAAGCGATCAATCTGATTTTCAGGCATAGCCCTCTTCTGTCATTTTCGGAAATGGAGTTCGCCGTATCCCTTATCAGGAGAGGTCTAAGCGGATCTAACTATATTTTTGAATTTCTGTTAGGAAAAACCGTCATAATCGCTGACCTTGTAAGAGTTCTATAATTCAGTCAAGACAAGAGTTTTCCCTCAGTGACAAAAGAGGGATATAGCACTCATAAATCAGTTGTGTCATAGATCCATACCAGAAAGCCTTGGAGTGCGTAAAGCCTACGGCATAGCTTTGATGTGCGGCGCTCGCGGAGCGTGTGCGTTAGCACGTAAGTGTGCCGGAGGCATCACATCTTGCTCCCTATTTTTGTTACAAATCATTTAGGATTGCTATATAGCGGTTCCCGGACTCATGAGGTACAGACATTTAGAAAAGTGCGAGAATCTTGCTCGCTATTGTTAAGAGCGAGCAAGATTCTCGCACTCCCTAAAATGTACCTGATAACTGTGGGAACCGCTATACCTCAGTTTCAAACTACTGGCTGCAATAGGATGGGCTTTAGAATTTGCAAGTCAAACCGTTGATCATGAAAAAAGAAAATCGCGCTATTGAGGAATATGAGGAATTGCGATATCATCAATAAAGATTCCCCCCTCAGGTATTTCCCAACTTTTAAGAATTGTTTTATTTAAACGCATCAAAGTAAATTTGCTGGTTTGATTCCACACTGCAAGACTGGTATATTTAGGGCATTTTACCAATCGCCTAATTGCAGTTTCACTATGCCTAGAGAGGGAGGTTGATGTCGAATAACCAAAAGTATGGCTTGCTGAAGCTGTAAAGCTTACAGAGGTTTCTGCACTAACTTCAACCGCAACAAAAGCTCCGTCTACACTTGCGCTTGTGCCTACCTTGTGTTCAATAGTACCTGATATTTCAAGTCCTGTACTTTTACTAAAGCTTGCGGCTTCTTCTGTTGTAAAGCCAGCTATGACTGTCACTTCATATTCTTGCTCTGAAGCAGTGTTATTGTAAGTGAAGTAGTCCTCGTTCAAAGTGTAGCAAACCTCACGCGTTAACAAGTAATAAGGTGACTCGTGAATCTGCCACAATGAGTTATTATCTTTGACCATAAAATAGGGAATCAGAAAAGGCTTTCCTACCATTCTCCATTCACCAGTAACTTGGGGTTTTTGCGGGCTACTTAATTCAGGAAACTCAGAAATAAGGGAAACAGGGACTTGTTCAAGAATATTCAGAATATTCTTGTTATTATCATTAGAGTCCTCTACTTTCTCGAACTTAAATCGAATGTTTTTATGTTGAAAACTCTCACTAGATAAGATAGATAAGTTAGCCGTATGTTGGAGAATGGGAGTACCATTGTCACTGATAACCCCTGAAACATTCAGCACTCTACCAGTGTATTTAGATCTAATAAAATACGTGTCAGTTTGGTTCGTAGATGCATCTAATTCAAACAATTGATTGTCCTTACCTGTAAATGGGAATACCTGAACTACTGCTCCTTCAGTATCTTTATTTTGTGTTACATCCATAACCTGACCACTCGCCAAACTTGCTATTACAAAATATCTGCCAACATCATCAACCGGAAAAACCCTGAACTTTTGATTTATCACATCTCCCCACTCCCATTGCTGAAGTTGTGCGCCATCTTGAGATGCAGTGCTACTAGGAACATCAATTACCTTATCGCTATGAAGTGCCACAATCTTGAAGATCCCGCCTTGGAAAAATTTGATGATATCCATTAGAGTGTCCTTAGTTTTTTCGGGAAATAGTTGAACTTGTAACGTTGTGTAAATGCTTCCCAATTAGAGCAGATAACTTGTCAATGTGTTGTCTTTCGAGCAGTTATCTATAGAGAGTTGTTGTAGATGATTAAGCTTTCAAGCCTTGGAATCCCTGGTTGTTAATAATCTATCCCAACTCCCCGGTACTGTTTTTACAGGAAAGTATGGACTTGTCAAGTAGGGAAAGTATGATTTAAGGTAGAGGCTGTTTTATACAGAGCGAGAAAATAGATGGAATTTGAGCAGGCATTGGAGATTGTCAACCATGCGATCGCCCGCAAAATAGCTAGAACGCTCACTGAGGTTGAAGTTGCCCTTTTGTTCGGTGCCTGGAATAACTTGACCTACGATCGCATCGCTGAGCGATCGGGCTACTCCATCAACTATCTCCAACGGGACATAGGCCCCAAATTTTGGAAGTTTCTCAGTGATGCTTTGGGTCGCAAAGTCAACAAAACCAACCTGCGTGGCATTCTCACACACCTTGATACCCCGATCGCCACTCCCCAACCTCAAATCCAACCGTCAATTGATTGGGGCGAGGCGATCGATGTTTCCAGCTTCCAAGGTCGAGTTCAAGAGATTGAAACCCTCACAGAGTGGATAATTCAAGACCGCTGCCGACTGATTGCTTTGGTGGGAATGGGTGGAATCGGTAAAAGTACCTTAGCGGCTAAAGTCGCTCAACTCTTACAAAAACAATTTGAATTTGTGATTTGGCGATCGCTCCGCAACGCCCCTCTCTTAGATACGTTATTGTCCGAACTGGTGCCTTTCGTTTCCAAACAGCAAGATATTCAAGCAAAACCCGAACGGCTGCTGTACTGGCTGCAAACCCATCGCTGTTTGATAATTTTGGATAATCAAGAAACGATTTTACAAGCAGGCAAATGCACTGGATACTACCAGGAAAATTTCACAGACTATGGTGAATTATTTCAACTACTGGCAGAAGCCAGTCATCAGAGTTGCATTTTACTCACCAGTCGGGAGAAATCCGCCAAAGTCGCCATATTAGAAGATTTAAACGGAGCAGTGCGATCGCTCTCTCTAAGCGGTTCCTGGGAAACATCCCTCGCCTTAATGAACTCCAAACAAATGATCGGAACCGATGCAGAAAAACGTTACCTGTGTGAGTTGTATTGTTGCAATCCCCTCGCTTTAAAAATCGTTGCTGCCTCGATTAAGAGTTTGTTCAAAGGAAATATAAACTCTTTTTTACAAGAAAAAATATTAGTATTTAATGGCATCAGCATCTTGTTGAACTGCCAGTTTGAGCGGTTGTCACCTGTCGAAAAAACTATCATGTATTGGTTGGCTATCAATCGAAAATGGACAACCATTGCAGAACTGCAAGCCGACATTATCCCTCAAATTTCACGGTCAACTCTCTTAGAATCCCTAGAATCCTTAACGCGACGCAGTTTAATTGAAAGGCGATCGGGCGAATATACCCAACAGCCCGTGGTTATGGAATATGTTACCGACTGTTTAATTCAGCAACTTGCCACCGAACTGTTAACCGGAGAACTCTTATATTTTCATTGCTACGCCCTGCTTAAAACCACAGTTTTAGACTATATCCGAGACAGTCAAATTCGATTAATTTTACAGCCCTTAATCCAACAACTGCAAAACTCCCTTCACAACTCTGAAACCCTAGAGCAGCATCTTCAATCGATTCTAACCGCATTACGCCACCCCCCCACTCCATTCTTCGGCTACGGCGTTGGGAACTTCATCAATCTGTGCCTAAACCTGCAAATTGACCTGACTGGATGGGACTTTTCTGATTTAAAAATTCGCCATGCCGATTTCCGGGGTGCGACTTTACAACAGATCAATTTTCAATCGGCTGATTTTGCTCAATCCCTCTTTACTCAACTGTTTACGGGGGGAGCATGGGTAAAATTTAGCCCGGATGGGCGACACTTTGCCATTGGAGATACCAACGGCGGACTGCATATTTGGCAGTTTAAACAGATGCAGCCCTTGATGACGATCCAGGCTGGACGAGGCTGGATTAAGGCAGGCGACTGGAGTGTTGATGGCACAACGATAGTCTGTAGTGCCGAACACAGAATTCAGGTTTGGCATACTCGCACGGGTCAATGGTTGCGAGACTTTCAGGGATATACAAAATGGGTTTTTTTCCTAGCTTGGAGTCCCGATGGTCAAAAACTGGCTTGTGGAGGGCAAGATCCATTGATCGTGGTTTGGGATGCAGCAACTGGAACCTGTCTGACTCGCTTAGGCCCAAGCGAACCCCCTGATCAGAGTTGTTGGGTTAATTATGTCGCATGGCTTGCCAATGGAACTATCTTGGCAGGCGCTTATACCGATCGCACGATTAAACTCTGGGATGTCGCTACAGGAGAGTGTATTCGTGTAATTCCGGCCCATGAGTATTGGGTATTCTCCTTAGCGTTACATCCTAATGGCAAAGTTCTTGCTAGCAGTGGAGCTGATAAAACCGTCAAACTGTGGGACTGGCAAACCGGAGAGTGTTTACATACAACCACCACCCAGGATTGTATCTATCGAGTGGAATGGAGTCCAGATGGTCATAGACTGGCTGGGGGAAGTCTCGCTCAAATCATCCCTCTGTGGGATAGTTCTCTCAACTGTTTGCACGTGTTTCAGGGAGAACAAAGTTGGGCTTGGGCGATCGACTGGAGCCGCGATGGTACGACCCTCGTCAGTGTATCCTTTGACCAGGTGATTAAATTCTGGAATGCTCAAACAGGTGACTGTTTCAAGACATTGCAGGGCTATAGCAACTCCTGTTGGTATGTCCGGTGGAGCAAAGACGGAGTTCGGCTGTTGAGTAGCAGCACGAATTATACAGTGCAACTGTGGGACAGCCAAACGGGAGAATGTCTCAGGGTATTTCAGGGACATACTAAAGAAGTATTGTCCGTTGCCTGGAGTCCCGACGAACGCTTGATTGTGAGTAGCAGTGCAGATGCGACAGTTCGCATCTGGGAGGTTCAGACTGGGCGATGTTTGAATGTGTTATCAGGACATGAGAATTGGGTGAGATCCGTTGCTTGGAGTCGGGATCGAAATTGTGTCATTAGCGGCAGCAACGATCAAACCGTGAGACTCTGGGATGCCCACTCTGGGCAATGTTTATTAACGCTATCGGGTCATCAGAACCAAGTAATATCGATTGTTAGTTTTCCGATGGGCGATCGCGTGGCCAGTGGGAGTGCCGATGGAACGATTCGGCTGTGGGATTTAAGCCAGGGTGTTTGCGATCGCGTCATTGAGGTGAATCATCCGATCCATACCATTGCTTTGAGTCCCGATGGTAAAACGCTGGTCAGTGGAGATTACGACGGTACGATTCAACTTTGGGATGTAGCATCTGGAGAGTGTTTAAGAATCTTACAGTCTCCTGCAACTGGACATATTTATTCCGTGGCTTGGAATGCCGATGGCAATAAGGTGGCGAGTGCCAGTAGTGACGCCACAGTAAGAATTTGGAATGTCAGCACTGGTGACTGTGAGCAAGTTATCCAGGGTGAAAATCATGCCTGGTCAGTGGATTGGAATCCAGTGAAACCCTTATTGGCGATCGCGTTTCTGGAACAACCCATTCAACTGTGGGATATACAGACTTATGAATTAATCCAAACCTTAAATAGCGCTCTTCCTTATGAAGGCACGAATATTAGGGGGGTAACAGGGATTTCCGAGGGGCAAAAAGCCACCCTCAAAGCATTAGGAGCGATCGTCAAGCAAGAGTAATTCTTTGCCGGGGAGATCACAAAAAGTAACGAAATCCCTCTTTTAAAACTTGTCAAGGACTTACGCAACTGACACCTAGCGATCGCTACGATTGCCCAAACCCCATCATCAACCTAACCCGTCCTATACGTCTACCCGTTGACAAACAAAGCAAAACGTGATGTTGATTTTTGAGCGAGCTTTCGGATGATCGTATACTTGAACAAATCGAATTGGCTTGTCTACTCTTTTTGAGTCAATAACAGAGCCAGCTTTCACAGCTTCAATTGACAAGAGTTATAATCAGAATATTTAAATTTCATTACCTCTGAAATGCGACACAACTTAACTACTGTCACTATTTATTGACCATTCAAATTAAAACGAACTAGGAGTTGCGCCGACAGTTTCATAAACCCGGTGGGTTTCTTATTTATCGTTATTTATCGTTGCCAAAGCTCTGATTTTGCCCAGAACACCGATTTTTTTAGTGGAGCGTCCTGCGGACATCATAATAACTCATAATTTCTTCAGAAGTACGGACTATTTTTTTAGTTGCTAAAAATGTAACAACCCGGATACTTAGCAATTTCAGTGGGAAGGTAAAGTATAGCATCTGTTGTATGTGAGGAGAATCAAGTTTATGAATTCAAATTTGCAACGTCGCGATCGCATTAATTTCCGTAGTCTGGTAACAGCGTTGTGTTTAACCTTAACTCTCGTTAGTTTTGTGGGATTAGATCCGGCGGCTGCTCAAGAACAGCGGATCAGAACGTTGACTGTTACTGGGCGGGGTGTGGAAGCGATTCCTACAACTCAAACGCAAGTGCGGCTGGGGGTTGAGGTGCAGGGGAAAACGGCGGCCGAGGTGCAGCAGGAAGCGGCTAGGCGATCGTCCGCTGTGGTAGAGTTGCTGCGATCGCGCCAAGTCGAAAAACTCGAAACTGCCGGCATCACCCTCAATCCCATTTATAACTACGACAACAACCAACAGCGCTTGACGGGCTATACGGCGACGAATACCGTCAGTTTTCGGATTAATACTGCATCTGCCGGCACTTTGCTTGACGATGCGGTGAATGCCGGAGCCACACGCATCGACGGCGTGAGTTTTGTCGCTGCCGATAGTGCGATCGAACAAGCTCGAAAACAAGCACTCCGCAAAGCAACTCAAGACGCTCAATCGCAAGCGGATGCAGTCTTGAGCGCCCTCAACCTCAAGCGGGGAGAGATTCTGGGCATTCAAGTCAACGGTGCGATCGCGCCACCTCCAATGTACCGGCAAGTGGCTGGTGCTCGCATGGCTGCTGCTGACGCTACAACGCCTGTGGTGGGAGGGGAACAGCAGGTAGAAGCTTCTGTGACTTTGCAATTTGGATATTAAATAGTTAGGGGTTGAACTGACCACATCAGGTTGACCCTAACTATTTCTTGATTTATCAAGCAGCTTTTTATACAAAAAACTTTAGCCGTTTTAACCACTTCTGCCAGTAGTCTAGAAACGGAATCTCTCGTTTTTCAGGGGGAGAGTTCCTCAATAAATAGACTCTCCGTTAAACCGTAGGCGCTCGCATTTATCCTAAATAGAAAAGAGTGGACTCTTTTCTAATATCCACTCTCTGTTAAACTCTCTTAGGGCTAACTTTAACAAGCTGGAGTTAAGCCCTTACTTTACCTAGTCCTTAATGATTCTCTTGTCATTAATGACCACTTTGTCTTTGAGTTCAGGACTGCCGGAGATGTGAAGATCACTATCCTTATTTTCCTCGGCGGATTCGGCTAGATATTGGGCAGATGACTTAACATCGTGCGCTGCACGTTTAGCAGATTGGGCTGCATTTTGAGCAGATGATTTTAAATCCTGCGCTGCACCTTGAGGAGATGGGGTTGCATTTTGGGCAGATGACCTAAAATCAGGCACTGGAGGTTTAGCAAATTCGGCTGCATTTTGGGCAGATGACCTAAAATCAGGCACTGGAGGTTTAGCAAATTCGGCTGCATTTTGGGCAGATGATTTAAAATCATGCGCTACACCTTGAGGAGATTGGGCTGCATTGTGGGCAGATGACTTAACATCCTGCTTAACATCCTGCGCTGCCCCTTTAGCAGATTCGGCTGCATTTTGGGCAGATGACTTAACATCATGCGCTGCACCTTTAGCAGATTCGGCTGCGCTTTGAGCAGATGACTTGATTGATTCGGCTGCACTCTTGCCAGATGACTTAAGCGATTCGGCTGCACTTTTTATAGATGGCTCAACTGCTTTCGCTGTATCTTTTACAGTCGATCTAAAATCCTTAGTTGCCCCCTCAATTTCTTGAGCTACAGCTTTGGCAGAAGGCTTAACTTCATCAGCAGTGCTCTTAATAGAATCCGCTGCACTTTGTATAGAAGGCTTGACACCTTCGACTGTCTGCTTGACTGAATCTTTTACTTCTCTAATCGTAGGTTTGACTTCCTCGGATGCGCTCTTGACTGCATCTACTACAGAAGGCTTGGCTTCCCTAACTGTCTCATTGACAGATTCGGCTATACCTTTAATCGAAGGCTTAGTTTCCTCAACAGTCTCTTTGACTGCTTCTGCTGTAGCTTTGATAGATGGTTTAACTTCCTCAGCAGTTTCCTTTACCACTGTCCCTAGCTCTTCTACAGTGTGTGTAATACCGTCTGCTACGCTGTGTGCTGCATCCCCTAAATTATCTACAGCACGGTTAACAGTATCAGCAGTACCTTTACCAATCATAGCGCCAGCAACTGAGCCTGCTACAGCACCAATAATGCCTCCAGAGCGAGCACCTAGTATACCACCGACTGCTGCTCCAGCTATCCTCGCACCAATGCCTGAGCCTGATGATTGATCTTCCTGTGATTCTGCGTTTTCGTTAGTTTGAGCCTGAAGCTGCTGGTTTTCGCTATTGTCAACTTTCTTTTCCTGGAAGTCACGATTTGCTTCAGGCTGGTTAAAAGGCTGCTTATTATCAGTCATAGATATCCTTGGGTATTACTGCTACATTTACTAGCCTAACTATATACTTATCAGAAAATCTACTGCCTAAGAACTAGATTTTGACTGTTACTTAAGAAGTAGATTCTTAAAGGTACTGACCACTACGGCGCTAGCGGTTCCCTGTTCATTCAACCTTGAAGAAGCTGGATGCTTGCGATCGGACATCTGGAACAGTCTTAGCTTAGCGATGCAAAAATAACTCATGTATACAGACTTGTTTACAGATTAAATGATTAATAAATATTCTAAAAAAATGTGGAGTGCCAGCTTATAAATTAACGCTTAACAGCAATATATAATATATATTTTTTGATTAAAACTTTACTATTTAATTATTGAATTAAGTGATTTGTTTTGTAGACGTTGCTGATTTACGGTCTAAAAGGCTAAATATGCAATCGCTTTCTGGGCCAAAAACTCTAAATTTCACTAGATCAGGGTAGCAACTCATTGAAGCTAAAAATAATTATGCTTTTTCAGGAACGCTTTCATTGCATCGGACAAAGGAGGCTCAACATGGAAATTTCCAAATTCATTAATAAACTTAGCCCATGTATCTGATAGCAGCCCCTGTCTTCGGAAGTATGGATGCAACCAAATCCACTGGAGCGCGTAACCTGAAGCGGAGTCTAAAGCAGCACGCTCCAATACAGGGTACTTTAAATTCTTTGGAATAGCATTCAGCTTCAGGATGAATCCACAGAAATGCAACATGATTGGGGTCTTTTTCTTCGCCTTCATAACCGTACTGAACAAAATCATACTCAAACTCGCGACGGAAAAAATGTGCTATGCGATAAACGGCTTTGCGATAGGTTTTGGGAGACTTGGCAGTTACCTTAATTGGATTAAATAGATGATTGCCACTGATTAAAGGGCAAACTATATCAGTAGCTTCAGGCTCGATTGCACGCATTGATTTGATTTCGTGGGTTTGGTGTTTTTGAAACTGAATATATGAATTGTAATTGAGCAAACCTATTTATATACTGCCGAAGCGACTGCAAGATGAATTCTCGGTGTTGTTAAAAACCGCTCGCCCATCCCACTCTCCAACCCCGCCACCGCAGACGCGCGATCGCACTTACGCGTAATTGGGCATAAGTTCGAGATCCCCCAACAAACTGAACACAATCCAATTACTACCGGATCGGCGATCGAAGTACCCGATATCGACTACAGTAAACACAAAATATTATTGGCGGTGATTTGAGTGATTGAGACTTTAGCAACAGGAATCGCAGCAGCCGGTTCGCTGCTAGCATTGGGCGGATTGGGCCTAGAGTTGAACTATCGCCGGACTGGGAGTGCAAATAAACTAGAACTAACAGCCGGAGAATGGCACTTAGCCATCTCGGAACCCAACCGCTATCTTTTAGTCGGGGAAATGGAGTTCCGCAACCTGACACAGCGATTTGAGATTATGTTGCCGGAAGTGCGGGCACAGGTGAAACTGCTGTCAGACGGAAGTTTGGATGGCGTTACCTCCGAGACAAAGGTGATTCCTTGCCACAAAGACGCAGCAGCCAGAGCAGACGATTACTGGTTCGGCTATATTGTTAAAGCCCAAAAAAACACGAAAATTAAAGTTTCTGTAGACATTCAAGGGCAAGATTTAACCAAATTGCAGTCGGCTTGGGTGCAAATACATTTCGTCACCTACGGCCCAGGCGGCCGCATCCCGAAAGTCCGTAACGTAGTAGTCCCGCTGCAATTTCCCAACTCGGAGACAGTACCTAATGCCCGAAATGTCGGAGTTGCCGAAGTTTTGCCGATTCGCACCCACATCCTGACGGAATTGGACAATCCCGTCGAAATTGTCAAGCGTTACGTGCTGCCGCGCGCCCAGAAAGGCGATATAGTCGCCCTCGCAGAGACTCCCTTGGCTTTGATGCAGGGACGCTATCGCCATCCCAGCGAAGTCAAACCAGGATGGGCGGCAAAGCGAGTGTGCTTGTTTTTCTTGCCGATGTCGAGTTTGGCCACGGCTTGCGGGATGCAGACGTTGGTTGATGTAGTAGGCCCTTGGCGCGTAGTAGCAGCATTTGCGATCGGCGCTGTGGCTAAAATATTCGGTAAACCGGGAGTCTTTTACCAACTAGCAGGGGAACAAGCCAGACTGATCGACGACGTTACCGGGACTTTGCCTCCCTTCGACCAATTTATTGTCCTAGGCCCGGACAATCCCCAGCAAGTTGTAGAAGAAATTCAACGAGAAACCGGACTTGCGGCGGCGATCGTAGACGCTAATGACTTGAAAGCAGTTAAGATATTAGCAGCGACCTCCGATTTATCGGTAACATTCTTAGAGCAAGCCTTGCGAAGCAACCCCGCCGGGAATGCTGACGAGCGAACACCGGTCGTTGTAATTCGACCTCTGCAACAAAAATCTTGAGTTGAAAACAGAAAATTAAAAATTCAAAAAGATGATTTGCAATTTTTAATTTTCGATCGAGCAAGAAAGGGAGAAGAATCAAAAGTTATAAGTTTTGAAATCAAAATTTACCCATTCAAAACTCCAAACTTATCTAACTCTTCCCCTTTCTGAATTTTTATTTTTAAATTTCCATTCTCCACTTTTATGCTATGACTTCATTTCCCTCCCAAAACCAAAACCAGGTTGTGATTCGCCCGTTTCAGTATCGCGATATCGAGGTGATGGAACAACTGTGCGCGGAAACAGCCGAAGAGCCAGAAAACCGCAAGGGCGGAAGCTGCGACGTGGTACTAGGTAGAAAGTTGCAGCAGATACGTCGCTGGTACGGACTACTAAAGATTTTTAGCTTGTTTCCCAACCCTTGTCAGTCCCTGTTCCGGGCCCATGTTGCCGAAGAAGAGGGGAGCGTTAAGGGCATAATTCAGATTTCTCCTTTCAACCGCACCCGCAGCACTTGGCGGATCGATCGCATAGGAGTAGACCCGGAAGCCCGTAGCAAAGGAATTGGTTCCATGCTGCTGCGGTACTGCTTTGAGGCAGTCTGGGAGGCGCGGACGTGGCTGTTGGAAGTGAATGTCGGCGACAACACTTCCTTGGCTTTGTACCGGCAAAACGGGTTTCAGCCTTTGGCCCAGATGACTTACTGGACGATCGCCCCAGAACGCCTGCAAGAAATGGCAAGCTCGACCCCAGATTTGCCCAACCTACTGCCTGTGAGCAACGCCGACGCTCAGTTGCTCTATCAACTGGATACCGCGTCTATGCCGCCCCTGGTGCGCCAAGTATTTGATCGGCACATTCAAGATTTCAAAACCAGTTTTTTCGGCGCTTTAGTCGAAGGTGTCAGACAGTGGCTGGGCAAAACAGAAGTAGTCAGCGGCTACGTGTTTGAACCGCAGCGCAAAGCCGCGATCGGCTATTTTCAGGTGCAGCTATCCCGCAACGGCCAGCAACCGCACGTTGCCCAGTTGACGGTACACCCGGCCTACACTTGGCTGTACCCAGAACTGCTGTCCCAGATGGCGCGCCTTGTTCAAGATTTCCCAGTTCAAAGCCTGCAACTGGCTTCCGCTGACTATCAGCCGGAACGGGAAGCTTATTTAGAGCAATTTGGAGCAGTGCGCGTGGAACACAGTTTGCTGATGTCTCGATCGGTGTGGCACAAATTGCGCGAGTCCAAGTTGGTCTCTCTCGAAGGACTCCAGCTATCAGAAATGTTGCAAAGCTTCCAGCCAACTCGCAAACCCGTACCGGGCAGGATGTCCTGGCTCGGCCCGATGGCTGGGGAAGCAGCAGCAGGGCCCGCATCCTCCGAGATTAAACCTCTGTTAGCTGACTCAGGAAACAGCCAAACGAATCAAGTTAACCCCTTGAACTTCCAAAATTCCGAATCATCGGCAACAGATATCAGCAGCATTTTGCCTCTAAAATTGCCCGAATTGCCTCTAGACGAAGGCTCCCAAGAGAAAAGTTAATACTTAATAGTTACAAGCAGAAAGTAGGAAATTTTTTATCCCAGCAGCCGTCTCTGCTCTTGGGCGCACCCTACCATTAAGTAAAGTGCACATCAACTATTTTTTTCTTACTTTCTGCTCTTCTATTCTCTTCTCTTCTTCCTTCGCGCCCTAGCGCTTACGCGCGGCTTCGCCTAACGCGTCTTCGCGGTTCGTCAAATAAGATTATTTCCGCCAAAAAACAGTAAATCTAAAATCTAAAATCTAAAATCTAAAATTGATTGATTCATTGATAATGTCCAACAATAAATTATGGATTTCAGCACTGGGATTAGATATCGGTCTCAAACGAGTCGGCATCGCTGGGTGTGACGGCACTGGTTTAATAGCTACGGGCATTACAACACTGGTACGATCGTCCTTTGATCGAGACGTAGCTTATCTCCGAGAACTCGTGCGAGAGCGGAGAGTGGAAATTTTGGTGGCAGGCTTGCCCTACTCCCTGAACGGAGAATTGGGTGCTCAAGCCCGACAGGTGCAGAAATATGCGAATCGCATCGCCACAGCCCTAGAGCTCCCCCTAGAGTACGTGGACGAGCGCCTGACTTCGGTTGAGGCAGAGGAATTGATGAAAACACAAGGGATTTCCCTGTCGCAAAATAAGGGTGCGATCGATCGCAAAGCAGCGGCCCTGATTTTGCAGCAGTGGCTAGACGAGCGGAGGCAAAATATATCCGCCCTTCCCAATCCTTGATAGCTTGTAACACAGGCGTGATATCCTGGTTGTGCAAGTTTGCTACGCACACCTGTAACCCTTGACAAACTGGAGAAAATTCTGCTGTACCCTCGGTACTGAAGAAGCACAAAATCGTGATTTGTCCTCAGTCTCGCTTGCTAACTCGACTGAGATTTAAACGCTGCACTCCTCGCCTGTGGAAAAGGCCGCGAGTCTCGCGGTTGAAGCTTGTGGACTGGCGATCGCCCACTTAGCCAGAATATCGCCACGAAAATTCCCAATTGTCAAGCCAACGTTACTGAATTATTGACGGAAAACTAAGATACACGCGATGTCCTCATCCCCATACCGCAAAAAAGAGAATGGCAATTCCAACGAAGAGTCCGTCACCTTGACGGATGAAGTTGGGCGATCGCTGACTTGCAACATAGAATATTCTATGAACCTAGAAGGTGAAGAATACGCTTTGCTGCTGCCAATTGACTCGCCAGTAGAAATTTTTACCTGGCACGGAGACGATAACGACGAAGCCGCAATTCCTGTAGAAGACGAGACCGAAATTGACAAAATTTTTGATACCGCTAAAGTTGTCCTGCAAGAGCAGAACTTGACGCTCCGACGCACGGCGGTGACGCTGACTGTGGTTGGCGAATTGCCCGAATTTCCCGAAGAGGATATGGCATCCGATGTCGATCCAGATGAGGAGTCCGAGTTCGAGGAACTGATGTGGCTGACCAGTTTCTACCACGAAGAACAGGAATATGCCATTTATACGCCTTTAGACCCGTTCTTTATCTTGGCTAGAATGGATGAGGACGGCAAGCCAGAATTGCTCTCGGAAGAAGAGTTCCAAAGGCTGGAACCGATGTTACCTATGCTGGAAGACCAGTTCTTTGACGAGCTTGATTAGATATTAATTGCAGGCACCAGTCCTGATGGCAAAAAGCAGAATTTTTTACTATTTTATAAAAAAGTAAACTGCTCGCCCGATCGAACTTTTTCTAGATGGCCACTTCTGCCTTCGCGATCGGGCTTTTGAATTGAGCCGCGTGAATTGGGTCTTTTAAATGGCTTGTATTCGTAACTTTTCGGTCATCAATCGCAGGTCATCAGTCATTAGTCGCTAGTTAACCGCCGCTTATCCAGGACAACGGACTATGAATAAAGAACAAATGACAAAAGGCAGCACGCGCGAGAGCCGAAAAGGTACTCCGCAAGTCTCTAAATGGTTGTTTTATCTGGCCTTGCTGCCGGCAATCTGGGGGGTTTGCGCTTGGCAGGGCTGGGCTTGGTGGAGCTGGGCTTCGGCGCCACCTAAAATCACATCCTCATCGGGAAATCCGGCAGAGGATGCTGCTGTTTCGATCCAAATTCCGGAGGGTACTCCCAGTCAAAAAATTGGCCGGGATTTAGAGGCCGCGGGGTTGATTCGATCGAGTTCGGCATGGAATATGTGGGCCCGCTGGCTGACTCTGCAAAACCGCGAGGGAGGTTTTAAAGCAGGAACTTACCAACTTTCGCCTACTCAGCCTCTGAGTGCAGTTGCTGACAAAATTTGGAAGGGCGAAGTCGCACAGCAGAGTTTCACTATTCCAGAAGGGTGGTCGCTGCAACAAATGAGCGCTTATTTTGAAGCGCAAGGTTTTTTTCCAGCTAAGGATTTTATGGCGGTGGCGAGTCAAGTTCCCTACGCTCAGTACCCTTGGCTACCGAGCGGATTGCCTCACTTGGAAGGGTTTTTGTACCCGGATACTTATCAGCTAGACGGCGATGCAATTAGCCCGGAAGCTGTCATCAAGCAAATGCTCGGTCGCTTCGAGCAGTTGGCTTTGCCGATCTATCAAAAGAATCAGAAGAATACTAAGCTGGATTTGAAAGAGTGGGTGACGCTGGCGAGTATTGTGGAAAAAGAGGCTGTGGTGGCGAGCGAGCGCAATCGAATTTCAGGGGTATTCAACAACCGTCTGAATCAGGGTATGCCCTTGGGTTCTGACCCGACGGTTGAATACGCCCTCGGCATTAGGCAAACTAAGGAGAAGCCTTTGACTTTCAAGCAGGTAGAAACGCCTTCTCCTTACAATACTTATATCAATGTAGGCCTGCCACCAACTCCGATCGCATCTCCGGGAATCGCCAGTCTGGAAGCGACTCTAACTCCTGAAAATACAGAATATCTGTATTTTATGGCGCGGTACGACGGCACTCACATTTTCAGTCGCACTCTGGCCGAACACAATGCTGCTGTGGCTAAAGTTGACCAAAAAGTGCGATCAACTCAATAGATGGGCAATGACTAATACAAAAGTAAAAAGTCAAAAGTCACAAAGCAAAAGCAATAATTATTCACTTTTGATTTTTTACTTTTTTAATTTTTAACTTCCAATTTCTTATTTGTCAATCTAAAACCTAAAATCTAAAATCATTATGACTTGGGGTAAAATACTACAGCCTGACTTAGTTCTAGGCGATTCAGTCATGAAGTTAACGGCTGAGATTCTTCAGGAATATAATATTAAAGGATTAGTTTTGGATGTGGACGAAACTCTCGTTCCCATCACAGCAATGAATGCTTCTCCTGAACTCACCTTGTGGGTGGAAGAAATAAAACCCGTAGTATCGCTATGGTTGGCGAGCAATAATTTAAGTCAGACTCGGATCGGTCGGATTGCTGAGTCTTTGAATCTACCTTACATCACGGCTGCGGCTAAGCCGTCGCGCCGCAAGTTGCGAAGGGCTATTAATGCGATGAATTTGCCGGTGGAACAGGTGGCGATGGTGGGCGATCGACTTTTTACTGATGTTTTAGCAGGCAATCGTTTGGGTATGTTTACTATTTTAGTGGAACCAATAGTTGATGCTGGGTATGCGCTTCGCAAGTATCCGGTGCGCTCTTTTGAAGTTTGGGTTTCTCAAGCTTTGGGGGCTTCTCTAAAAATTAAAGATCATGACTAAAACTATTGTTGTTAAAATTGGAACTTCGACTCTGACTCGATCAACTACGGGAAACTTAGCTCTTTCAACTATTGCTGCATTGGTCGAAATTTTAGCTGATTTGCGGCAGCAAGGCCATCGAGTAGTGTTGGTTTCTTCGGGTGCCGTTGGGGTGGGCTGCGCGCGCTTGGGTTTGACGGAACGCCCGCGAAACATTGCTCTGAAACAGGCTGTGGCGGCCGTGGGCCAAGGGCGACTGATGCGGGTGTACGATGATTTGTTTACTACTCTGCAACAGCCGATCGCTCAAGTATTGCTCACCAGGGGCGATTTAGTGCAGCGTAACGGTTATGTTAACGCTTGCAATACTTTTCAACAACTGCTCAGGTTGGGCGTGATTCCGATCGTCAATGAAAACGATACAGTAGCGGTAGACGAGCTCAAATTTGGCGATAACGACACGCTTTCGGCGCTAGTAGCGAGTTTGGTAGAAGCAGATTGGTTGTTTGTACTCACAGATGTCGATCGGCTGTATTCCGCCGATCCGCGCAGCAATCCCGACGCGCAGCCGATCGCCCTAGTCCAAAGTATGGCACAGCTCACAGAATTTCAGGTGCAAACAGGAGATTCCCGCAGCGGTTGGGGAACCGGCGGAATGGTGACAAAAATTGAAGCGGCGAGAATAGCAACTGCATCGGGAGTGCGGACTGTCATCACTGACGGCTGCTTTCCTGGTAATATCGAGAAAATACTCAACGGAGAGTCGATCGGCACTCAATTCGAGCCTCAACCGCGCCCTGTAAATGCTCGCAAACACTGGATAGCTAACGTGCTAATTCCAGCAGGAAAACTATATTTAGATGCGGGTGCTGTCAAGGCAATTTCCCACGGTGGAAAATCGCTTTTAGCTGCGGGTATTGCTCAAGTAGAAGGAGAATTTCAAGCTGATGATTCCGTGCAGTTGTGCGATGCAGCCGGCAAGCAAATTGCTAGAGGACTTGTGAATTATAGCAGTTTAGAACTGAGACAAATCCAGGGCTGCAAGTCAGAGAAAATTGCTGAGATTTTAGGCTATGCAGGCGTAGAAACGGCGGTACACCGAGATAATTTAGTGATTGTTTAAACTAACAAATATCGAGACAGTCGATCGGGCAATGAGCGAAGGCAGAAATTGAGGATATTTGCAGCACAGTCTTGCAAGAATTTGTTTGGCTGTGTTGGAACAGCTCGTTCATCGCTTCTGTAAACAGTTCAAATAAGTTTTGTGCTAATTCTAAAGCTGCTTGGTATTCCGCATCTGTAAGTTTTATCTCTGCTAAAATTTGCAACATCTCTGGCGTGTTTAAAAGGTGATAATTTTCTAAACCCCCATAAGATCCTCCAAAATCAACAGATTCTTTTTGGTTAATTTGCTGTAATTCCATTACCACTGTTAGCGCCGCCTCAAAAAAAACTTGGGCAGTTCCTTCGAGGACTTCCACTAACACCAGTTTCTGAATGGGAGAGGCTTTCCAAGCGTAGCGTTCGATCACTGAACAAAGCGATCGAGTTTTTTTAGTTTCTTCACCCCAAAGCATTCTGAAATCGCCGTAACTCATTAATTGGTTTAAGCCCAGTTCCTCTAGATATTCTAGATAGTCGTGCCAATAATAGTTTTTTTTATAAGTATATTTATTAATGAGTTCCTGAACGTTGTTATTACTAGAAGATTCTCGCAGCACATATTTATTTAAATCGCTCAAGCCCACAGCCAAAGGAGCGAGTACAGGTGCAAAAATTAGTCGTTGATTGGCGTGAATGTGTTTATTGGCTAGAAAGTCAAACAAGGGCAATTTTGCAAACTCTTGCTTTTTGGGTTCAATGAATGCTACAATGGCTTTCATACTTTTTTCGCCTAAATGGTTGCTGTCAAAATAATCTTCCTACCTCCGTTAATTATCTATATTGTCGAGCATAAATAATTGTGTTTATTATCATACATATTTGTATTTTAGATCATAGGTAAGAGTGTTGGCAGTCACAGGAAATTGTGACTTATATCATATTGTGCCCGAAGTTTGAGCATCTGATTCACTAGAGATAAAATGTTCTACATTTAGATTGCATATTTCAGGCATTGCTCAAAGCGACCCCACAAAAGTTAGATTATTTTTTTACAGGCAAGTTAAAGGCTGATTAGCTTATCTAGGCAAGTGAGCATTCTGCTCGAACTCCTGAAAAATGGTGTTTACAAAATCGGGATGCTGCCTGCAAATCAGTCCTAGACGCAGAGGAGTCTCGAAACCAGGTTTCTTTGCAGATTCATCGCTGCTCAACAAAAATTTTTCTGAGAAACCCGGTTTTTTTAACCCTTGGTTTTATTGCTTCTTCCCTCTTTCCTCTTCCCTCTTGTTATTCCTTCTTCCTTCTTCCTGTGGCCATAAGCCTCAAAATAACAATTTCCCATTCTCAGAATTGCCTTTAGGTGCGTTGTGAGTTACTCTATCTTTTGGATCAGTTAACACAATTATAGGAGTTAATCTTGGAACGGACTTTTTTAGCGATTAAGCCCGACGGCGTACAGCGCGGACTCGTCGGCGAAATTATCGGTCGTTTTGAAGCCAAGGGCTTTAAGTTAGTTGGCATGAAGCTGATGACGGCGAGTCGCGAACTAGCGGAACAACATTATGATGTTCACAAAGAAAAACCATTCTTTGCTGGATTGGTAAACTTTATCACTTCAGGCCCTGTAGTGGCGATGGTTTGGGAAGGCGACGGCGTTGTGGCATCGGCGAGAAAAATCATTGGCGCCACAAATCCTCTGAATGCAGAACCTGCGACAATTCGGGGCGATTTTGCCGTCAATGTCGGCCGTAATCTCATTCACGGTTCTGATGCTGTCGAGACTGCCCGTGCGGAAATTAGCCTTTGGTTCAAGGAAGAAGAATTGAGTGCTTGGACACCTTGTTTAACTCCTTGGATTGTGGAATAGTTTTGATATTCTCCCGGTGGTTAATCGGGAGATATAGCCTTTCTCAGACAGAGGAAATATCATGCTTCTGACTCACTCATAACTGTAAAATATAGAATAGTTTGAGATTTTTACTCGTTACCAGGAGCTTGCTGGTAACGAGAAGAAAAAACGTTAATCGGAACTTAAAAACTCCAAATAATTATTAGTCAATTCTTTGACTGCTAATTCGTAAAACTGTTGACCGTGTTCGGGGGTTGCTAAGCCCGGATTTGAACCCATTCTCCCGTCGGGAAATCGGCGGCGGAAGTCAGCCGCACCGTAAATTTTGTGCCCGGAACCGACTTCTTCCGAAAGCGGAGCTTGCTTGATTGCTTCTGGATAAAGGTACTGGGTTAAGGCGACTTCGCTGGGGGTGGCGTGGGAACCTTCTTGGTTTCCGTATAATTCTTTTGCTAGTTGGTAAACTGAACCGCACATGAACCAGTTGCCGATTTGACACTGGATTTTATCCGCATTTGGTAAATGCAAGTCTGACAAATGCGCGTATGTCTCGGAAAATGCTGCTTTCATTGTTGCAATGTTGCCACCATGACCGTTAATGAAGAAATATTTCTCAAATCCCGCTTTTGCCAAAGATGTGATATAATCCCTGATTACCAGTATTAGAGTCTGGGGTCGGAAGCTGATTGTGCCGGGAAACCTGGTGTGGTGCAAGGCCATCCCGACATTAATTGTGGGGCCGATTAAGGCATTGGCAGCTTCGCCGACACCGCGGGCGATCGCCTTGGCAGCAATGGCGTCAGTCCCGATCAAGCCTGTGGGCCCGTGCTGTTCGGTAGAGCCGATCGGGATAATTATGCCTCGGGAGCTTTCGAGATAAGCTTCTACCTCGGGCCAGGTACTCAAATGCAGCAACATGATAGGCAGTCTACAGAATTTTTACTTACTATCGTCGATCGTAGCCGGCACGGGAAGAATAAGGAATTTGGAGCAACTTATTATTGTATTCTTAAAAAAAGCTCTTAAAGTGCGATCGCACCTTTACCGTTATATTACTTAACGTTAATAATTTAACCACTTGATGGCCAAAACTTTACCTTTTAATAACCTTTTAAGAGTAGTATAACAAGCATATCCCTCTAGATTGGGTGTTAAGTGGTCAATTAACAGCGGGCAATGTTTTATGAAATTAACACCGACCCCGAAAAATGACCAGACTTCTGAGGCCTGGACGCAGGCAGACAGCGCGGTTCCGGCAACTGCTCTACGGCTGTATTCCTTACACGAGCAAGTAGCAAAGGTCGAACGCGTGCCTGTAGGATGGGCTGGCGAAAGATTCTAAGCGATCAAACAAATGGCGATCGTACAAGCGATCGCAGCGCGAGAGTACCTCAGCTACTGAAGAAGGTACCTGGCGCTAGCCACATACAAACATCACTCCCACTGATATTTATGTCTTCTGCTGAATTAAGCGAAAGTCCTTCAAGGTTGGCTGTTGGACAAGCCGGCCGTATCTTGTTATTGGAAGGTGAAGATCTGTTGCGGGAAATGCTAGCTTTAGCCCTTAAAGAACAGGGCTACGAGGTGGTGGTTACTAGCGACGGGCGCAACGCTTTGCCTTCTGTACAGGCTGCTTCCTCATACCACGGTGAATTTGCCTTTAACCTGTTAATTATGGATTCAATTAACGGTTTGGATCTGTGTCGAATGTTACGGCATCAAGGAAATCCCGTCCCTATTTTAATTATCGGTGCTAGAGGAAGTGCCAATAATTGCGCTTTTTACCTAGAAGCCGGATCGGATGATTATCTGACCAAGCCTTTTGGAATGCGGGAGTTTATCGCTCGCTGTCGGGCGTTGATGCGGCGCCAGCGCCTTGGTCAGTTGCCACAACCCATGATGCTGCAATATAAGAGCATAACTCTGTATCCTGAAGAGTGCCGCGTGTTGGTTCGTGGCCTGGAAGTGAAATTTTCTCCTAAACAGTTTCGCTTACTAGAACTATTTATGAGTTATCCCCGGCGAGTTTGGTCTCGTGATCAGTTGCTGGAAAAAATTTGGGGTCAAGATTTTATCGGAGACAGCAAAACAGTTGACGTTCACATCCGCTGGCTGCGCGAAAAGTTGGAAATAGATGCGGCCCAACCGGAATATATCATTACGGTACGAGGGTTTGGCTATCGATTTGGTTAAATTATTAAATCAGTTGTAGGGTGGTAAATTGCAGTCGAATAAACGTAGGGGCACAACATTGTTGTGTCCTTATTGCTCTATGTAGAGTTCGCAATGCAAGAACTTGAAGGCTCAACCCGTAGACCTATTGTAGTGACCATTGCTGTGATATTTTACCTTTGGCGATCGGTATAAACTCACATCTTGCACCATTCTCAAGAACAGGCTTTGTGGCCTGTTCCACAAAGAGTGAATTTTCTTGTGGAACAGGCCGCAAAGCCTGTTTATAAAAAGCTTATTGAGAATGGTGCAACATCTCATACCAATTTTACATGAAGTTGCATAGAATAAAGATACTGTTGAGAGGTGATGAGTTATGGCACGTCAACTGATGGTGGCGATCGCAGAAAGTGCAGAGAGTTTG
>NZ_JAUBPW010000025.1:0-84657 GCF_036700965.1 Microcoleus sp. Pol8_D6
CATTAAATAATCACATCGGTGCGATTTGGTATTTTATCCATCACTACAATTTATCATTACTTGTTTAGGACTACCAATATGGGAAATGTGGTCTAAAAATGCTAGGCGATGAAAAGGTACATCTACATCATGTAGACGGAAATCATAGTAACTCGAAAATAAACAACCTTCTAGCGGTTCACGAAAGATGCCACGATTATATCCACATTAGCAAAGGCGAAAGCCAAGAACATCGGGAGCCGGATGCGGTGAAAGTCGCACGTCCGGATCTAACTGAGAGGTGCGGAGGATAATACTTCCCATCGACTCAACCAAAGACAAAAAAGGTAATTGCTCAACCCCCTTGACAAGAAGACGAGATAGACATTAGATAAAGGAATGGAAAAACTTCCCGACTTAAAACAACTATCGAACGAGGCAAAAGAAGCCTTGATAGTAGAGCTATGGGAGAAGAGCCAAAAACTCAGCGCCACATTAGCCATCTACAAACCAAAACCAAAGCCAGAGCCATCTCCCAAAAAAACTAGCAAAAATTCCAGCACTCCACCGTCCTCATGATTCAAGCCCAACATTGGGCCATCGAAAATTGAGGGGAGCCAAAGACAAAAAAGCCTAGGAAGAGTCGGAGGGGGAAGAGAACTACATCCTCATCCCGACCAAAGAATCATCGCCCAACTCAAAAATTGCCCCCAGTGTGGAGAGAAAGTCACCGGCGCCGCACAAAAATTGCAATCCGTCTACGAAAAAATCGAACTACCCCCAATTCGCCCCATCATCACCCGAATCGAACGCTATGGTGGTCAGTGTACCTGCTGTCAGGCTGAGTATGTTGCACCTGTACCATTGGGAATGGAACCAGGTTCACCGTTTGGCAGTTCTATTCAAAGCTTAGTTACATATCTGCGTTACACTCATGCCATCAGCTACGAACGGCTATCGTTGATATTTGGCTCAGTCTTTGGACTAAAGATATCAGAAGGTGCTATCGCCAACTTGCTGGGGAAGGTCAAAACCAGTTTAGACGATCAAGTAAGTCAAATACTACAACGGTTGCGGCGGGCAAAATTAATTTGTTCAGATGAAACGAGTGCGAGAGTTAACGCACAAAATCAGTGGGAGTGGGTGTTTCAGAACCCTGATGTTTGCTTACACGTCATCCGCCCCAGCCGAGGAACTCGAGTAATTAACGAAGTTCTAGGAGAACATCGTCCCGATATTTGGGTATCAGACTTATTTAGCGCTCAAAAAAATCACCCCGCAGCACAATGGCAGGTGTGTTTAGCCCATCAACTGCGGGATTGTCAATATGCCATTGATGCAGAAGACCAGATTTTTGCCAAGGGCGATGAAGAGGTTATTATTAAGAGCTTTTGTCATCCATCGACGACGCGACAGGATGGACAAGGCAAGACTGGAGCGATATCGCAGTAATTTACGAGAAAGATTAATCACAATTTTGAGTTTAATGCCATATCAACCGGATGGTGTTCGGTTGCGAAAACGCTATGGCGAGCTGATGGATAATTTGTTTTTATTTCTGGAAGATACTGCAATTCCACCGACAAATAATTCTAGCGAACAAGGGATTCGGATGAGCGTGATATTTCGTCGCGTGACTAATTGCTTTCGTTCCGAATGGGGACGAGATTTATTTGTGGCGGTTCGTTCAGTTGTCAATACTGGTAAAAGGCAGGGCTTAACTGCTTATCAAGCTATTCAACAAGCCCTCTCTATTCATGGCTCTCTTTTTTCCCCTAGTTGAGCAATTACGTTATATCATACCTCATCTTTCTGATCAATGCTATATATGGATTTCCGTTGGGAAAGGATGTTCGTGCAACAGTTACTGTCATTTCTGGAATTGACGAGCAGTCGCGGGGGTGAAGAGTCATAATAAATTATTTAATATGCTGCGTGATTACACAATCATTCTGCCTATTCAGGATGGCGAAGGTCTGAGGGGTGAAACCCCTCAGACCTTCGCCCACAGTCTCTTTCAACCGCCGAGTCATCCGAATTTGGGTTCACCCCACATCACCGTTAGGATTACTGTATTAATGAAAATCGCCACCTGGAACGTCAACTCAATCCGCACCCGCCTAGAACACGTTACTAGCTGGTTGCACATAAACTCCCCAGACGTTCTCTGCCTCCAAGAAACCAAAGTTACAGACAAAGACTTCCCCCTAGAACCCTTCACCAACCTCGGCTACAACTGCTACATTTCTGGTCAAAAATCCTACAACGGTGTCGCCATTTTTAGCCGATCGCCCCTAACGCAAATCAGCACCGGATTTGCCCCCATTCTCGGCGAAGAAACCACAGGTATTTTTGACGAACAAAAACGCCTAATAGCCGGGGTTATAGACGATATTTGCATTATTTGCGTATACGTTCCCAACGGTTCCGAAGTCGGCAGCGAGAAATATGAGTATAAGCTAAGGTGGCTCAAACTAGTGCAAGAATACCTCAAAATAGCACTAGATAAATCCCCCAACTTGTGCATTTGCGGCGACTTCAACATCGTCCCGGACGATCGAGATATCCACAATCCCAAAGCCAATGCTAACTCCGTCGGCTTGTCTGTCGCCGAGCGCCTCGCACTCACAGAAATCATAGAATTAGGATTAAGCGACCCCTTTCGCAAATTCACATCAGAAGGTGGCCATTATAGCTGGTGGGACTACCGCGCCGCCGCATTTCCCCGCAACAACGGCTGGAGAATCGATCACCATTATCTCAGCCCTCCCCTGTACGAACAAGCAAAAAACTGTACAATAGATATTGCTCCTAGAAAATTAATCAAACCCAGCGACCACGCCCCCGTAATTGTTGAAATTTGATTTATAAGTTATAAGGTTAATAACAATTGACATCTTGCACCATTCTCAATAAGCCTTGGATGGGCGGGCAGGATGCACACACCACAAGAAAATTAACTCTTTGTGGTACAGGCATCTTGCTTACTATTGAGAAAAGTACAAGATGTAAGTAACAACCAACAACTAAAAATCATGTTCTTAGTAACCGGAGCAACAGGCGCGCTAGGGCGCCGAATTGTACGAGAAATCCGACAGCAAGAAAAGCCTGTCCGCGCATTCGTTCGCCTCGCATCTCGCTACTCTGAACTAGAAAACCGAGGCGCCGAGATTTTTATCGGCGACTTAAAACAAGACAAAGATATTAAAAAAGCCTGCCAAGGAGTGCAATATATCATCAGCAGCCATGGTATCGGCGGCGACGTTCAAGCAGTACATTACCGCGCTAACATAGAATTAATCGACTGCGCCAAAGAAGCCGGAGTGCAGCACTTTGTCTTTATTTCGGTACTGGGAGTTGATCGGGGATACGAAGATTCCGCAGTATTCAAAGCCAAGCGAGAAGTTGAAAAATACCTGCAAAACAGCGGATTGAATTATACAATCTTGCGGCCTGCAGGTTTTGCTTCCAGCTTGTTACCCCTAGCAGAAAGATTTCGAGAAACCGGACTTTACCTGCTGATTGGCGACGGCAAAAACCGCACCTCTGTTGTCAGTACCGACGACTTAGCAAAGATTGCCGCAGACTCCCCAACAGTCGAAGGCGCCCGCAACCAAATTCTGCGAGTCGGTGGCCCCGATGTGCTGACAAGAGACGACATTCCCCGCATTTTTGGACGCTTATTCAATCGCGAACCGATGGTAATCAACCCGCCACTGGTTGTGTTTGACGGTTTGAGAAATGCGTTGGGTTTATTGAATCCTCAAGCTCAAAAAGACTTAGGAACTTTGCGCGTATTGCTGGGTAACGAGTATTTCTGCACTCCCGAAGAAGTGCAAAATTTGGAATCAATCTACGGCATGAGAATGGAATCCTTAGAAAGCTTTTTTCGGCGCAATTTGAGCGTTTAAAATGCTAGTTATTCTCGTTACCAAGCTATGCCTGGTAATGAATATCCGGAGGCTCTGCCTCCAAACCCTTGTCTCATTTTAATGGAGGCAGAGCCTTCATACATGCGTCCCCAGGCTCTGCCTGCGAACGAGCAAATGTAGCGCCAAATCGCAACTAAAAACCATTTAAGCAGAAATAGGTACTGGTTCAGCACCAATATAGCTCGTAACTGCGATCGGCGGAGAAGTAGGCTTAGCAATCAAATAACCTTGAACAAAAGTTGCTCCCCGTTGTCGCACCCACTCAAACTCCTCCAAAGTTTCCACACCTTCAGCAACAGTTTTAATTTCTAGTTGAGCAGCAATTTCTAACATCTTTTCCGTAATTAGTGCTTTATAATAATCTTGATGGACATTACGAATCAATTGCATATCCAACTTAATAAAATCGGGACGCAGTTGGTGCATCAAATTTAAATTAGAAGAACCGCTGCCAAAATCATCCAGGGCAATTAAAAATCCCGCCTCTCGATAAAACCTCAGAATATTAATCAAGTGATCGATATCAGGAGGGTGCTGAGATTCCGCTACTTCAAAAACAATATTGCTGTGCGGAATTCCCGCTTCATCAATAGCCTGTACTGTTCTTCGCAGGCACGTAGCAGGATCGTAAACTGAAGTGGGAGAAAAATTAATAAAAAGTAGTTCTTTGATATCGTAAACATGGGCTTCGCGGATAGCGCGAGTCCGGGCTAAAACATCTAGTTGAAAAATTAGGCCTGCTGATTCTGCTTGGGAAAAAATCCGACCCGGATAAATTAAGTTTCCTTGCTCGTCAATTCCTCGGAGCAGCGCTTCGTGGGCAAAAATTTTAGAAGTATCTGAGGTATAAACAATGGGCTGAAAATGCGTAGTAATGCGTTCTTCGGACAATAAATCTAACAGCCAATCAGAGTTACTCAAATTAATAAAAGAGTCTAAGGAAGTGCTGCGATAAAAATCACTAAGTTTTGGCTGTTCAACTTCGCGCATCCACAAAACTTTTGTCTCTTTCAACTCTTGAGTTGTCAGCACAGATGATGCTAGGGCGTTAAACTTTTCTTTTGCTATTCCGTCAAGCATAATGTACAAACACTTACTCTCTTCTAACAGCCGGAATTCAAATTCAGTCTTGGTTAGTGCAGAAATAACCTTGGTCAGCGTGTGCGATACTGGAAACCATAGGTATAGACCTCCCCTGCCCTCTATTTTTTCGGGTACTGTTTCGCAGCGAGAGCAGGAGCCGAAGGCTTTGCCACTTTTTTGCATTGGAATATCCTCCGGTTTTTGGGTTAATTTTAGACACGCTAACAATTAAGTTTTATTATACGCTCATTTACCTATTAATTCATCTATCTCAAGATGTAAATCTTAATGAACTTGTATTTAAGAATTATTGCAGTATTTATACTTGCCTCCGGTTTCAAACCTTGGTCAAAGTTCTCAGCATTGAGCAAGTACCTGTGATTAAACACTGTCCCAAGTCATCACAGAGGGAAAAGGCAAAGACTTGTTCTCTACTCTCTACTGCTGCTCTGATTGTTTATGTTTTATTCTATAATTCCCTCTGCCAAAACAGTCGCTACAGTTAATTTTTTAGCTAAGGGGAATTAACACGCCCGTGAAGCGCAGCTATCCCGTAGGGAATCGCCCGATCGACTAATTTATCCCAACCACAAATATACACACCCGGACGATCGCCCAAAACACACTCACTTGCGGCGGAATATTCAATTTAATTTTATAATCGGGATGACAGGATTTGAACCTGCGACCCCCTCGTCCCGAACGAGGTGCGCTACCAAGCTGCGCTACATCCCGAAATTAGTCACTATATTTTAAGCTTATCACATTCAAGTTAAAATTTAGCAAGCTCGTATATAATGATTTGTAAAACACTACTCAGGCGGAGACAGACGTGACAGTTAAGCCCCAGTGGTTGCGAGTTAAAGCCCCCCAGTGGGAGCGCGTCGGCAACGTCAAAGAAATTTTGCGGGATTTGTCCCTGAATACGGTTTGCGAGGAGGCGTCGTGTCCGAACATCGGCGAATGCTTCAACGCAGGTACTGCGACATTTTTGATTATGGGCCCGGCTTGTACCCGCGCCTGTCCTTACTGCGACATCGATTTTGAGAAAAAGCCCCAACCATTAGATCCTACGGAACCCCAAAGATTGGCGCAGGCGGTGCAGCGGCTCAAACTCAACCACGTCGTGATTACCTCTGTCAACCGGGACGATTTGCCGGATGGGGGCGCGTCTCAGTTTGTCGAGTGCATTCAAGCAGTGCGATCGACGATGCCCAATACAACTATAGAAGTTTTGATTCCCGACTTGTGCGGCAACTGGCAGGCTTTAGAAATCATTCTCGCAGCTCGGCCAGAGGTACTCAACCACAATACCGAAACCGTAAAGCGACTTTACCGCAAGGTGCGGCCACAAGGAAAGTACGATCGCACCTTGGAACTATTGCAGCGAAGCCGCGAACTCGCACCTGGGGTTTACACTAAATCCGGCATCATGGTGGGGCTCGGAGAAACAGACGCCGAAATTCGGGAGGCGATGCAGGACTTACGGGCTGTCGGCTGCGATATTTTAACAATTGGACAGTACCTGCAACCGACTCAAAAGCACTTGAACGTAGAAAACTTTGTGCATCCAGAACAGTTTGATGCTTGGAGAAAGTTTGGCGAATCTTTGGGCTTCTTGCAAGTTGTCGCTTCTCCCTTAACTCGCAGTTCCTATCACGCCGAACAGGTGAGGGAACTGATGAAACTTTACCCACGCTAGCAATTTTAATTTGAGTTGACTCACGCCCGTTAGCGAAGCCCTCGAAGAGGATCGCACCATTCTCACTAAAACCAGATCAACCGGGTAACAGCGAGGAAAAACTTGCGTTTGATATGCAGGCCCAGGGCGAAAAACCCGGTTTCAGATGCTGGTGTTCGGGGCGTGATCTTAAGCGAGAAGCAGCAGCCAACAGCAAAACAATTATCGGTCGATCGCCGCCTCAAAGTCGCGACTTACCTAAAAAAGATCCAGAAACCGGGTTTCTTCCTCACACTTCTAGGTTTGCATCCAGAAAATTGAGGAAGAAACCCGGTTTTTGCGTCAGCCAATAACTCGGTACTGGGGACTCTAGCCACTCTGAAACCCATATTATATAAGGGATTAAACTTCTGCCCTCACTGCCGCGTATTTAATCAAGAGCGCCGAGTTATATAAAGTTTTATTAAAAAAATGGCTAATTTTCCGAAGTGATCGGGAACCAGCTTATTGGTGATGAAGATTAACTTAACTTCTGACTAACGTCACTTGTTTATAGCGAGTCACTATCTATACTAGCTACATAAACAAAGAAGTACAACACACTTTTCGGGCCTTCAACCTGTTACATCAGAAAGTTCTTAGCGTTTTCCAGAATCTTGGTAAAACAAGTGGGGCAGCAAAAGTTCGATCGAACAACAGCAGAAAAGTCAGGAAAGTTAGTAAAGAAACAAAAAGCGGTGATGCTTCGTTTTAACTAAGTGGGCATCTTAATTATCAATAACCGCTAAGCGTAGCATCTTTTCACCCGGAGCAACTGAGAAAATCACTATGCCAGCCACCTCTTTTTACGCTGAAGCTGAATTCGACGAACAACTGCGAGTCAATCCCTTGCAAGGTGATGTGTTGGATGAAGATGCTGAAGAAGCTGGAGACGAACTGCTCGACCAAGACCCAGCAGCCAAATTGCAAAAAAACGCCAACCGTCGCACTACAGATTTAGTGCGCCTGTACCTCCAAGAAATAGGTCGGGTTCGTCTCTTGGGTAGAGACGAAGAAGTCTCGGAGGCTCAAAAAGTTCAGCGCTATATCAAATTGCTGGAATTACGCAACACCGTCGCATCCCAAGAAGAAGGGCTAATTGGGCGCTTCGTGCATTTAATTGAAGTGCGCGATCGCTTGTCCGCACAGTTGGGACATAAACCTTCCTTGGAACGCTGGGCCTTAACTGCCGGCGTCGGTGACGTGCCAGAACTAAAGCGAATTATGGCAGAAGGCAAGCGCCAGTGGGCCGAGTTAGCAGAAATGACGGTGGAGGCGATCGAAAAAATTCAAGCTGAAGGCGTCGAAGCTAAAGACCACATGATTAAGGCGAACCTGCGCCTGGTGGTTTCGGTGGCGAAAAAATATCAAAATCGCGGTTTAGAATTGCTCGACTTAATACAAGAAGGTACTCTCGGACTGGAGCGAGCTGTAGAAAAGTTTGACCCGACGCGGGGCTATCGGTTTAGCACCTATGCCTACTGGTGGATTCGGCAGGGAATTACGCGGGCTATCGCCACTCAAAGCCGCACCATTCGCCTCCCCGTCCACATCACCGAAAAACTTAACAAAATCAAAAAAGCCCAGCGCAAAATTTCTCAAGAAAAAGGTCGGACAGCTACGATCGAAGACATCGCTGTCGAGTTGGACATGACGGCCTCCCAAGTTCGAGAAGTTTTGCTGCGCGTTCCCCGTTCTGTTTCTTTGGAAACTAAAGTGGGCAACGAAAAAGATACAGAGTTGGGCGACTTGCTCGAAACCGACAGCATCTCCCCAGAAGAAATGCTGATGCGAGAAGCTTTGCACCGCGACTTGCAGCAACTGCTGGCAGATTTGACCAGCCGCGAGCGAGATGTAATTCTGATGCGCTTTGGTTTGGGTGACGGACACCCCTATTCGCTGGCAGAAATCGGTCGCGCCCTCGACTTGTCCCGCGAGCGAGTCCGGCAAATTGAAGCCAAAGCTTTGCAAAAACTCCGCCAACCCAAGCGTCGCAACCGCGTCCGCGATTATCTGGAGTCTCTGACTTAAATTGAGCAGGTCAGTCAGCGCGATTAATCAGGGAGCAAGGCATTTGGCACTTGTGCAGAAGGCATGAGGTATTCGGCAGAAGTAACAATATTTACTTCTAAACAACTTCTCTGTCCTCTGCTGCAAGTCAATCGATTTTAGATTTTAGATTTTAGATTTTAGATTTGAAGCATTGACCCCACGGATAAATTCGGGGGGCAAGTTTCATCGGATACAGGTTTTTTATTTCTGGACGGATGAATCCGGGGGCTTGTATCCTGGATGCTTTCATTCATAAAGCTGGTTAAAAGTCAAACAATATCACAAACCAAATTTTTTCCTCAATCTTTTTTCAATAAGCTGCGATATTTGCAAAATATCTCGATCGTTGTGTATTATTGTCAATAGGCAGACTTTCTTGAGAGGGTCACTATGGCACTTTACACCGCGTCTTCATTCAAATCCGAACTCAATGACAAAGGCTGGCGGATGACTCCCCAACGGGAAACCATCTTGCACGTGTTTCAGAACCTCCCCAAAGGCAATCACCTGAGTGCGGAGGATTTGTACACTTTGTTAAAAAATCGCGGAGAAAACATTAGCTTGTCCACCATTTACCGAACTTTAAAGTTAATGGCAAGGATGAGCCTCCTCCGCGAACTCGAACTAGCAGAAGGTCACAAACACTATGAAATAAACCAGCCTTACCCGCATCACCACCACCACCTAGTCTGCGTTCAGTGCAACAGAACGATCGAATTTAACAACGACTCGATTCTGAAAATTGGTATGAAGCAAGCTGAAAAGTCTGGGTTGCACCTGCTAGACTGCCAGCTAACCATTCATACGGTGTGCCACGAAGCTTTGCGGATGGGATGGCCGTCTTTGGTTTCCAGCAATTGGTCTTGTCCGAGGTCGATCGCCCAGAACGGCAGCACCGCCCCGGATTTGATCGAGTGATATTACACTATTTTCGCATTTTAAGTACGGCTTGTTACAAGTTTTAACAAAAATCGGTAGCCCAAGTGCGATCACAGTTACGCCGAAACCGGGTTTCTTAAGAAAAATACATCATTTCAGGAATGAGTCGGAAACCTGAAACCCGATTTCTTTGATGTAGCGTCCGCAAGCTTGGGGCTAAAAAGTTTGGCTCAACAAATCGTCGCTGCTGACCCCGTAACTGCGCTGAGCTCGATCGAGGGCGTCTCTCGTCGAACCATCGAAAACTCCGCTGATCGAGCCTGTGTAAAAGCCGAGATCTTGCAGCCGCCTTTGTAATTGCTGAATGCTTGATCGAGAGTTGAAACTGCTGCTAATTGGAACAGCAGGAACAGCTACCCGCCCAGCTAATCCGTTTTGGAGCGCAGCCAAAGTCGCCGGAGTGGCAATACCCGTCGCCGGTGACAAATTGCGTTCCTGCTGAAACGACAGCACCGCAAACTCGGTCTCGGCTCCAAATACTCCGTTCACCGAGCCGGGGTTTTTGCCCAGACTGCTGAGGGCAGACTGAAGTTGTCGAACAGCAGGCCCAGTATCGCCCCGTCGCAGACCAGCAACCATTTGCGGCACATGCTCTGCTGCCTGCCTGTTGCCTTGCCGCAAAGCCGATCGAGTGCTGCGATCAACCCTTCCAGTCCCGAACAGCCCGCTATCCCTCTGAAAGCGGATCAAAGCAGCTTGAGTTGGTCGATCGAACCAACCGTGAATCTGGCTCCTGTAATAACCTAATTCTTGCAGTCGCCGCTGCACAAATTCCACTTGTCGGCCTCTGTCGCCCAACTCTAGAAAATCTCCGCCATTACTCTGTTGATCATCTTCCTCAGTCCAGGAGGTAATTTCAGCTTGCCTCATCTGGGCATCGATAGCAGTCAAAGTAGCAGTGTCAGCGCAGCCGTCAGAAACCAGATTGTAATCTTGCTGAAAACGAGTCACAGCGTAGAGAGTGCGTTCCCGAAACTTACCGTCAACGCCACCTTCAAAATAGCCCAAAGCTTTTAATTGCCGCTGGATCAAGTCTACCGTCGCTCCTCTGTCTCCGAACCGCAGCCCCTTGCAACCGCCATTTCCCGAAATATTCCCTGGAAGCGTAACGGGGGGAATCGGCCTGGTGGAACCAAACAGCAAAGCTAAAGTTTGCCTGTCAGCAACTCCAGTCACCAGCAGTCGATTAATTCGCTGGAAGTATCTCACCGCATGAAGAGTCACTTCCCGAAAACTCCCTGTGGGATGCGCGTTGAAGTAGCCTAGCTGCTTCAACCTGCGCTGGAGAGCAGAAACACCTGCACCCGCGTCTCCAAAACGCAGCTCCCGATAATTTGTATAAATAGTATTAAAAGGTCGATCGTCCCCGGCCAAACTGTTGAGTGCTATCACAGTAGCTCGATCGGGCCTGCCAGTCAGCGACAGTTGATAGTCTCGCTGAAAGTTAGTCAGAGCTTGTTGAGTAACCGGGCCGAGTTGACCAGTCGAAGATCTGGGAAAATAGCCGAGTTCCCGCAACCTGTCTTGAACAGAGCGCAAATTTGGATATCCCGGATCTATTTGAGCAAAAGCCGCACCCGCTGCACTCAAAACCGACAGCATCAAAGCCACAGACAGCAAACGGACGTAAGCCTGACTCGATAGGTTTTGCCACTTGGGCTCATCAAAAATTTTCGACTCTGCGGGTGCTTCGCAAACAAGAGCAAGTTCGAGGTAAGCAAGAGATTCCATAATTTTTTAGTGTGAAATTGTGGGTGGGTTGTGTGAGCAAACTGCCAAAAATCATTTTTGGCACGCTTGGCTTGGATTCTATCAACGCTAAGTTCTACCTGGAAAGCGCGAAGCACCCGTTTTTCTAAAAAATTTACCGTCAAAAATAATTACAGGTAACAACTAAGATAGCATCGCTGCTTCTAGAGGCGCGAGACTCAGCAAAAAAGTTTGCAGGCATACTCTTAGCCTTTAAGACCAAAAAAGAATAAGTTCTGGGGTAGTGCTGGCTAATATTTTATCTGGCTGCAGCAGAAATTACCACAAGACTTGGGTGCAGGTTGTCATCACCTTAATTGGTTGTCGGGTAAAGAGCCTGAAATCGCAGGTTTTTTGTTAAGAAACGCGGCTTTTTCATGTGGCGAGTGCGTCTGGGAAAGTACCGCTGATTAACCAAAAAACTAGCCACTAAAAATCCCCACTTTTGCAAGTTGCAAATAGGGCGGGGATTTTTTGATAAGTTGACTTTGTATTAAAAAATCGACGATCGCTTAAATTAAGCCGAACCGATCGCAAATTACAGCTACTCCCGCTGCAAAAACAGTAATGGCGATGGCTACCAGCGGGTTTTGCCCTCTGCTCACGGCAAAAGAGGTAACGACCCCAGCTCCCAAAGCCGCAGTAACAGCAGCAGTCGCCAAATCTTTATCGGGACGTTTGTCGTACATATTTTTTATTGTTGGTAGCTGTTAAGCTGAAAACTTACATCTTGTAATCCAAGCTACCACTCTTGCCTCTGCGGCGGTGACAACCGCCTGGGTTTTGCAACTAACCTTAAAATTTTGCTAATTTTCTTAACATACTGTCCTAAATAACATAAGTTGGGATTATGTATTTTCGAGTTTTTCTGTTGAGTTTTAGCTTTGGAAACCTCTTGTCTGATGGGCTTTTATGTCAAATCCAGGATTTTGCAGTGGCGATCGCACCCGCACTCTCAGCACATCAAACTGCAATCCCAAATATCGCAAATAAATTTAACTTGACTTTTTGTGATAAATGTGTATATAGATATTTTGGCAACAGGCAGGCAGGAAAAAACCCGGCGTTGGTGAACAATTTTCACACTGCGATTGCTTCGCTGCCCTCACAATGAGATGAGTATATAGCAGTTCTCAAGCGTGGTGAGGTATGGGGGCGAGTCCTATGCCCTATGCCCTATGCCCTATGAGCACCTCATATTACTGAGAAAGGTTATATTTGTTGTCTAATTACTATCTAAGTTTTATTCGCCCTCAACTCTTTCAGTATTGCCACCTTTGACCCAACCTTCGCGATTGTCATCCTCAATCCGAATTCGCTGCCACTCTTTGTCGGGCGACTCTTCCAAAACTACGACTTTTTCCTTGTAACCAACACCGCCAATGCGATTCGAGTCTCGGCTACCAGTATCCCGGAGAATTAAGCCGATCGGCTGAGTCACCATGGCGCGGTAAGCTCCCGGTTCCAGCGGTTTGGGAGACGGGGCATCGCTAGATGTATAAACAGGGCTAGCCTGGGCTGTTGACTTCGGCGCAGCGCCTGCAACCTGAACTGCTGTTTTGTCGTTGGGAAAAACAGGTTTTTCGGGCACAGT
Organism: Microcoleus sp. Pol8_D6; assembly: GCF_036700965.1. Lineage (NCBI taxonomy): Bacteria > Bacillati > Cyanobacteriota > Cyanophyceae > Oscillatoriales > Microcoleaceae > Microcoleus > Microcoleus sp. Pol8_D6. The sequence goes on from NZ_JAUBPW010000025.1 coordinate 13,049, forward strand.
AGTTAGCTTAGCGGCAAAGTAAAGTGCAGCCGCCACGCTAGCACCTGCCATCAGGACGATCGCTAGCAGAAAACCTACTAAAAATTTGAAAACGCTATATACACTGTTCATAAAACCGCAAATGAAGGAAGTTCGGCAACGGATTGTGTAACGGATGTAACGGATGTCAGGCAGAAGGCAGGAGGCAGAAGGCAGAAAGTTGACTGTTGAGTGTTGACTGCTGAATGTTGAGTAAAATCTGGTAACTGCCAACTGACAACTGGCTACTAACTACTGACTACTGACTTCAAAAGCTTACCCCTGAATCCGGCGGCTCAAACTGCCGTACCTAGAAGCAAGGCGAGCTTTACCCGCAGCGGCCCAATCTTGGAGAAACTGGATTTGTTCTTGAGCCGTTCTGGCTAAGGGCACCATCTGACTAGCTGATTCTAAAATATCATCTGTCGTAAAGTCTCGATTTTGACTAAACCCAATGTGCATGGCTTCAATCAAAGTTTGCTCGATTTCGGCCCCTGAAAAATCGGGAGTTTCGTAAGCCAATCGCTCTAAATCGTAATTTTTGATGCTGTGCGATCGCAACCGCAACAAATGTACCTCAAAAATCGCCCGCCGTTCCTCCTGGCTGGGCAAACCCACAAAAAATATTTCGTCAAACCTGCCTTTTCTCAGCATTTCTGGCGGCAAAGACTGGATGTTGTTGGCTGTTGCTACCACAAACACCGGCGAAGTTTTTTCTGCCAACCAAGTAATAAAAGTCCCGAACACCCGGCTAGTTGTGCCGGAATCCCCTTTACCGTCCAATCCAGCAAAAGCTTTGTCAATCTCGTCAATCCACAGCACGCAGGGGGCCAAAGCTTCGGCTAGCTGAATCATTTGCCTGGTGCGGGATTCCGATTCTCCTACTAATCCGGCAAACAAACGCCCGACATCCAAGCGTAGTAAAGGCAAATGCCAGTGGTGGGCGATCGCCTTTGCTGTTAAGGATTTTCCGGTTCCTTGAATTCCGACTAACAACAAACCTCTGGGATGTGGCAAACCGTATTGGCGGGCTCGATCGGAAAAAGCACCGCCGCGTCGCAGCAGCCATTCTTTGAGATTGTCCAAACCACCGATATCGGATATATTTTCGCGGGCTGGGTAAAAATCCAGAATTTGAGTTTGGCGAATGGTTTGGCGCTTTTCTTCTAAAATCAGTTCCGCGTCGTCGGGATGGAGTTCGCCTCTGGTGGCGATCGCCTTGGCCAAAACTCGACGGATTCGTTCGAGCGACAGCCCTTGACAGGAGCGCACTGTTTCGTCCAGCAAACGCCCTTCAATGGCTTGTCCGGTAGCCCCTAATAGCCTTTCTACCTCAATTTTGATTTCCGCCGCAGCAGGCAGGGGAAACTCCAAAACAGTCATCACTTCGCTGAGGTCTTCCGGGATCGAAACTATAGGAGATACGATGACAATATTTTTGGGTACAGATTTGAGGAGTCTCGCCAAATTCCGCAGCTTGCGGGAAATCGAGACATCTTCCAAAAACCGCTGAAAGTCGCGCAGAATAAAAATTGCCGGCGCGGTGGCCGGTAATTTTTCGAGAAATTCCAAAGCTTGCAGCGGGTTGCGCTTGCCAAAACCGGCATCGTTGGGATTGCCTTGGTAGCCATCAACAAAATCCCAGATGTAGACGGCGCGAGAACCTTGTTTTTTGGCACTTTGGGCGATCGCGGCTTCTACGCGCTCTTCTTCCCGTGTCGGAATGTAAATTAGGGGGTAGCGCGATCGCAGCAGTAGTTCAAACTCGTCGCTAAAAATAGTCATTAGTCAGTTGTCAGTGGTTAGTTGTTAGTTGTCAGTGGTTATTTGTTATTTTTTATTTGTTATTTCTTATTAGCTAATGCCAACTGCCAACTGCCAACTGCCAACTGCCAACTGACTAAGGCAATTGCCGTTTAAGTGCTTCCAGAGATGCCCAGCGACTGTCTGAGACGGTTTCGGAGCTTTCTGTATTTGCATCATCAGTTAAAGAAATTCCCGGACATTCAGTATCGCATATCTGTTTGTGCGGCAGTTCCAAGCACATTTGCTCGTACACCCAATCGCCCGGAGAGAAATAGCCGCCTGGGGACAAATTTTCCACCAAATCTTCTAAAGCAACTTCTATTTCTGCTGAACTTGAATCTGTTTGATTTGCTGTTTCTTCGAGCCAGATTAGTTCTGATGAGTTGAGTGCCAAACGATGATTGTATTGTTTCAAGCATCTGTGGCAGGTGAGAGTAACAATTGTTTCTGCTTTTGCCTTCACCTCAAGATAATTCCCTTGGTGAGTCACTTGCAGTCGCCCTCGCACCGGAGTAAGAGTTTCTAAATCGGGGATAAATTCTTCAAAATCAATGACCTCTTTCCGCTCACTTTTTGTGAGTAGATGAGGGATATAAATTGTCTCCATAATCTTTTGCCTTCCTACTTCTTGAATTCAAAGGTCAAAAGGAATAGTTAATTTTTAACTTCTTCCTTCTTCCTTCTTCCTTCTTTAGCGTCAGCGCAGTCGCACTACCAAACGCCGATCGGGTTCTTGTCCTTGACTGTAAGTTTCTATATCCTCACATTCGCTCAAAAAGCTGTGGACTTGACGGCGTTCTGCCGAAGACAGCGATTTTATTTCAAATTCAACTCCCGTTGATCGGGCTTGATCTGCTGCGTACTCTGCCATCGATCGCAATTCCTCTTGCCGGCGAATGCGATAGCCATTTAGTTCAACTGTATAAGGAATTGATTCCTCTACTTCCTGACCTATATTCTGAACCGTGTTACAGAGGTACTGAATGGCATCTATTACATTACCGTTTGGCCCGACTAAGATTGCAACTTGTTCTGGAGTCAGATTGCTTTCATCTATTGTCATCCAATAGCAATCTTTTTGTTGTTCGCATACCACTTTTGAAGGAATTGCGGACAGTTGTAGCAATTCTTCTAACCATGCCTGTCCGCGCTGCATTTGAGAGTCTTTCATTGTTGTTAAAATCAAGCCTTTTTCTTAGAACGCTTGGGCTCAAAGGGAAGTGCATCTAATCCTTGTTCTTTTTGGGTTTTCGCCTCTGCTTCGTCCACTATTTTTTGGAGGTTTTCGGGCAGCGGTTCTCGCGACAAAATAAACGATTGAACTGTTTGGAAGATGTTAGCAATCAGCATATACATCAATACGCCGGCGGGCAGCGGGAAGAACAAAAACATCCCTGAAAATATGACTGGCGTCAGTTTGTTAACTGTAGCCTGTTGGGGGTTATCGTTTGGCCCTTGTGCTTGTCCTGAAAGGGTTTGGTTGATGTACAAACTGATGCCGAAGCCCAGGATCATCACCAAAATATCCCAGTGGATTGTACCGTCTGAGTCGATCGCGCCAACGCGGCCTAGAGCTTCAATAAACAGGAATCCTTTGTTAGTAGCCAATCCAGGGATTGTGCCTTGAACTGTGGCTTCACCGGGCGCTAATGCCGTGATGTTACCCTGTTCATCTACCTTGACCACTTCTTCGCCTTTGATGACTTTCCAGCCGGGTTCAAAGTCGATTTCGCTCTTATTTTCTGCTGCTAAAACTTTGAGAGGTTTGCCCTCTGGGGTTTGAAAATTAATTTTGGTTGTGTCGCCGATTGCGAGTTTGTCGCCGCCTGGAATTACGCCCACAACAGGAGCATGAAAAGTACCTGTGACGTAAATATTTTGTGGCGGTGTAGCAAAAGCTTGCGGTTGAACAGTTTCGATTTGTTCTTTCGGCAAAACTTGAACGTTAACGCTGTAATTTATGTCAGAAAACGGCGAACCCCTGAGCGTTGCAAACAGTGCAAACAGCACTGGCATTTGCAGCACCAATGGGAAGCATCCTGCTAAAGGATTACCAAATTCTTTGTATACTTTGCTCATTTCCTCCTGCTGTTTTGCAGGATTTTCTTTATAGAGTTTTTGAATTTGATCTACTCGCTCTTTCATCAATGGCTGCGCTACTTTCATGCGCCGCATATTGCGAAGAGAGCCTGCATTGAGAGGATAAAGAGCAAAGCGAATCACGAGCGTCAGAGCTACGATCGCTAAACCGTAGCTTGGCACGATCCCGTAGAAAAAATCTAGGATCGGGAGCATGAGGTTGTTGGAGAGAAACGAGATACCAAAATCCATTCGCTTTGAGTTAATTTAGGTGCTCTATGTTTACTGTTGAGAACTATTTTCACCCGCTGAACGCGAGCCGCCTCAATTTTTCGGGTTTTGTCTCTATCTTAGGACATTGCCTGTCGATCGACCGCCCAGTCTGCGGGTTTGTTGTAATTAGTTTGCCAATACTCGCACTCACTTTACCCTGATTTGAGGGCGAAGCGGTTCGGTTATTTAGCTTTGGCCGCGTTTGCTTTTTGAGCGGCTATGGGCAGTTTTTCGTTAATGTAGTCATACATTGCTCGAAATTTCGGCATAGCTCTGAGTTCCAAGCGACTGCCATTTTTCATGGTGAGCACCATGTCTCCGTAAGTCCCGAAACCGCGAGGTACAGTGACGATTTTGACTATATCTGAGTAGATAACGTCTGTCTGATCGCCCCCCATCCAACCGCTAGTTACGGACACTCGGCGGCTCGTAATCCGATAGCGTAGCCACAGAGCCCGGACAATTGCTCCTACTGCTAGGGGGATTCCCACCACAGTCAGCCCCAGGAGTAAATTCAGGATCAAGTCTCCGGCCGCGGGGCCGCCTTCATAATATACTTCCTCTCGAATTCCCATCTAGTACCTCGGCTTCTACCAACAACTGCTCTAATTCTTGCAGAATTTCTGCATAATTGCACTCTTGTGCGATCGGACGCACGACAATTACTAAATCCCACCCGAATTTTAATCGGGGCAATAGCTGTCGCAAAGCTGCCCGAATCTGACGCTTAATCCGGTTGCGGACTACAGCGCGTTTGCTGACTTTCAGGCTGATGGAAATGCCTGTGCGAGTGGGCTGCAAGGATTTTTCGTCTGTCGGTTTCGCAAATTCGGCGCTTTTTGGTTTACGCAGAGCTCTTAAACTGAAATGGGCCGAGTTGCGGCGCATTCCCTTGCGGTAGACGGCGCTGAAGTCTTTTCGGTGCTTAAGTCGGTTTGTCTCGGGCAACATGGCGTAGGGCGATCGTGGAGGCCTCTCAACCTTGATGCAGTGCTAGACTGCGAGGCGGTGGCGACCTTTGCTGCGGCGAGCTTTGATTACCAATCGACCGGTTGCCGTACGCATTCTGGCGCGAAAACCGGATGTTCTTTTTCTTTTGCGGCTGGTTCCGTGCAGGGTTTGCTGTGTCATTTTGATTTCTCCCGGCTTGTTACTTTACTTTTGATTAATATTCACAATCTTCTAGTGTACCATAGAGTTGTTTTCTTGGCAATAATGTTTTGATGATTTGAATTGAGACTAAGAGTGAAGTTGCGATCGCAGCCTTGAATGATTGGTAAAGGCTAGAATCCCGCAGGCTTTAAGTGCGGTGGCGTTCTGAACCACTGATATCTATTGAAAGCCTTGCGAAAAGAATTAATTGGATGTTTGAAAAACAATGCGTTAAAATGCCAAATATAACCAACCAGAAAAAACAGATGAATGCCACAGTATTAACCCCAACTCCGAATCATTTAACCCAATTAACTTATCAAGTTCTCATTGAAAAGCACGATGAAGACCTCTACAGCGCAATAGTTTGGGAATTGCCAGAGTGCAGAAGCTCAGGATCTACTAAAGAAGAAGCTTTAAAAATTTTGCACCGATTGTTGACCGAGCGTCTAAAAAAAGTCGAAATAGTCTCTCTGACAGTAGACATTCCCCAAAGTGAAAATCCTTTAATGAAGTGGGCAGGAGCCTTTAAAAATGATCCGCACTTTGATGAGATGCTAGAAGATATTGCAGAACTGCGCCGCGACCGGAATGCACAAATGGCAGAATATTACGATCGACTCGATGAAGCAGAAGCCACCAATAAAATTGAGGTGGAGGAAACAGCTAAGTGACTTGGTGGATATTTGATACAGACCATGCCACACTTTTTGGGCAGGGGAATCCACAAATAGTGCAGCGTGTCAGTGAACTTAATCCAAAAGATATTGCTATTACGATCGTTAAATTTGAAGAGCAAATGTATGGACGACTTAACCGTATCAGACGAGCGACATCAGGGAATGAAATAATCTCAGCTTATGCAAGTCTGCGAAAAACCATTAACTATCTGACCGATTTTGAGTTGCTTGACTTCGATCTAGATGCTGAAAATTATTATAGGGAATTTTGGCGGCAAAAAATCCGCGTTGGCACGCAAGATTTACGGATAGCCGCGATCGCACTTGCAAAAAGCGGTATTCTACTTACCCGGAATCGTCGAGATTTTGAAAGAATCCCTGGATTGAGGTTTGAAGACTGGTCAGTGCAATGATTGAGATGTGCGATCGAGCATGATGTAGTTGTGGAAAAAAGTTCGATGGAGTTCACGATGATTCGACCAACTACACCCAATGACACCGCCGCGCCGATCGCCCTGGCCGACGCCACCGACCTGTTCGAGCCGAACCAACTCGATGAAGTTGGCGAAATGCTGGCTGAGTAATTCGGTGGCAACAGCGGCAGCCATCGCTTTTGGAGCGCAGACGACGCCAGAGTGTCTCAGCCAAATGCGCCAAATGCGCGTGGCTCTCTCCCGACGGAATAGGCCTCTTTCTGCCATGCGATCGCGCCTGTCAGCGTCCCGCCTACCTCTTGCAGTTTGTCGCCAATGCTGGAAGTCGGCAAACCGTCTTCTGGGCACAAGCAGCGGATTACCAGCCAGTGAAAAGCGGTCAGCCCAAAGGGTGGCGGCAGGTTTTTTGGCGATCGACTGCTACGCTAAAAGCGGGAATCCGCCCTCTGCCGGATATGTTAACAATTCTTATTGTTCTTAAACTAGAAAGAGTAAATCTAGTTCGCGATCAGAATTTATGTTGCTTCCAGCCGACCAACGCACTAAGTTAGACGACACCGACGACAATTTTTTCTATTCCGCTCCCCGGTTTGTGACTCACGTAGACGATGGATTCATTGAGCAACTAACCGATTTATATCGGGAACGGCTGAAACCGAATACTCGGATTTTTGATATGATGAGCAGTTGGGTTTCTCACTTGCCCGACGAGATGCAATTTGCCCATGTAGAAGGGCACGGCATGAATGAAGAAGAGTTGGCAAAAAATCGCAGACTAAATCATTATTTCGTGCAGAATTTGAACGTAAATCCCAAATTGCCACTGCCAGATGCAGAGTTTGACGCCGTTGTCAACTGCGTTTCGGTACAGTATTTGCAGCACCCAGATGCGGTTTTTGCCGAGATTCACCGGATATTGAAGCCGGGTGGCGTAGCAATTATGAGCTTTTCCAACCGGATGTTTTATCAAAAGGCGATCGCGGCTTGGCGGGAAGGTTCCGAGGGCGATCGGGTCGAATTAGTTAAGGGTTACTTTGATTCTGTCAAAGGAGCGAATATACCTGGATTTAGTAAGCCGGAAGTAATTGTTCGCAAGCCTAACTTGCCGAGTTTTATGCAAATGCTGCGAATAGGAAGTGGCGATCCGTTTTATGCGGTAGTTGCTTACCGCCAAAGTTAGGATTTTGGGGCAGTAAGGACTTTAGGACTTTAGGTGGAGATTGAAAACACTAAAGTCCTTACTACAAACCCATCTAAAGCTAAGCTCTTTAGGTTAGGATATATTTAATATTTGTTCCTAAAATATGGAAAACCAACTTTTGCAGCGCATCACACTCGATCCAAATATCTGTCACGGAAAACCCTGTATGCGCGCTCTCCGATATCCAGTATAGTGAATTATTGAATTACTTAGTTCTGGTATGAATGCTAAAGAAATTATAGATGACTATGACGATTTAGAACATGAGGATATTCTAGCTGGTTTGCTATTTGCAGCGCGACGGAATCAAGTGAAAAGCATATACTGAGTATTGTAGTTCATCAGTAATCATAAAGTAGGGTAAAACCTTGATATGAAACCATACCAGCAAATAGCGATCGACGAATCTGGCGAACCTTTAGTCCCTATTCCAGCAGAACATTTTGCCTTTGAAATGCCGCACCCTTATCAAAAGTTGGGTGCACCGTATCACAACAGCAAAGCAGATTCCCCTTACTACTTGCGGCAAGGAGTTGTAGATAGTTTAATCGCCGCTCAAACCCAGCTACAGCAAAATCATCAAAATTGGAAAATTCTGATATTTGACGCTTATCGGCCGGTGGAAGTGCAGCAATTTATGGTAGATTATACTTTTAATCAAATTGCCATAGCTCAAGGCTGCGAATTTCCGGTTTCCGAAGACAAACGCCAAGTGATTATAGAACACGTATATCAATTTTGGGCAGTACCCACTCTTGATCACGCAACCCCTCCCCCTCACAGTACAGGTGCAGCTTTAGATATAACTTTAGTGGATGAAAACAATCGGCAAATTGATATGGGTTCTCCGATTGATGAAATATCAGAACGTTCTTATCCCGATTATTTTTGTAATAGCAAGGAGCCGCAAAAACAGGAATATCACCGTCGCAGGCAAATATTAAAAAATGCGATGATAGCTGCGGGTTTTCAGCAACATCCTAACGAATGGTGGCATTTTTGTCTGGGCGATCAGATGTGGGCTTGGTTGACAAATCAAAACAATAGTGGTAGTCAATTGATTGCCCGATATGGCCGCTATTAAAAGGGTAAACAATTAAATCGGAACGGGCGCACCCGCGACCTTAAGAAAGGGTTTTTTTGACCAAAAACCTCAGCTTTTAACTGCTTCCTGTGGCAATAAACCTGGTTTCTGACACTCTGTGCCTCCCGCACTATAAAAGTATGAGCAAAATAAATCATTTGTGTCAGGATACACTGCAACTATTGCCAGCGGGGTAGCGGTGGTTTAAAATCAACGAGAGCTAACAAGTGCAGGCAATATTTGCCAGCACCGCAAACCCTAAAGGATAACTCAGAGTTCACCCAATGAAAGCACTCATCCTCTCTGGCGGTAAAGGAACACGCTTGCGTCCCCTCACCTATACGGGTGCTAAGCAGTTGGTTCCTGTAGCAAATAAGCCGATACTGTGGTACGGCATTGAAGGAATTGTGGCGGCTGGGATTACTGATATTGGGATTATTATTAGTCCCGAAACCGGGGAAGAGGTGAAGACGAAAACAGGTGATGGATCTCGCTTCGGCGCGAAAATTACTTATATCTTGCAAGCAGAGCCGGCAGGGCTCGCTCACGCGGTAAAAGTTGCCAGACCGTTTTTGGGCGATTCTCCGTTTATTATGTATTTGGGAGATAACTTAATTCAGAATCAGTTAGATCCGTTTTTAGAGATTTTTAACAAGCAGAAACTAGACGCTCTGATTATGCTGCGTCCCGTTTCCAATCCCTCTGCTTTCGGTGTGGCAAAAGTTGATGAGAAAGGCAGAGTTTTGCAGTTAGTAGAAAAACCAAAAGTTCCGCCGTCAAATTTAGCACTGGTGGGAATTTACTTTTTTGCTCCTACTATCCACGAGGCGATCGATCAAATTCAACCTTCGCCCCGGGGCGAACTCGAAATTACCGATGCCATTCAACAGCTCATCAATCAGGAAAAACACGTAGAAGCCTGCAATTTAGAGGGTTGGTGGCTGGATACGGGGAAAAAAGATGATTTGCTCAGTGCAAACCAAATCATTTTAGATAGCTGCATCGTAGCTTCAACTGAATTAAAAGTAGATGCGAAAAGTCAAATTATCGGGCGAGTCCAAATAGGAGAAGGAACGGAAATCATTAATTCTACAGTTCGCGGGCCAGTGGTAATTGGGGAAAATTGTCGCATTGAAAATTGCTTTATCGGGCCTTACAGCAGTATTGCCGATCGCGTGACGATGATTGATGCTGATATCGAACACAGTGTAATATTGCAAGGGGCGAAAATAGTTGGCATTCACCAGCGAATTGTTGACAGCGTGATCGGGCAGCGAGCTCAACTCACCAATGCACCGGCTCGTCCAAAAGCTCTGCGGTTTATGATTGGTGATGACAGTCAAATTGAGTTATAGCAATCCTTGCAGGAGTCGTAAACTTTTTACCTCACCCCAACCCTCCCCGCGGGTTAGGGCAGGTAGTAAGAAATTCACAAATGATTTAGGATTGCTATAGCTTAAATTGAGATATTGCCCATATCGGACGCAATAATCCTGATTTAACAAGAGATAAATTTTCTTGTGGGGAGTAGGGGTTGGGCATCCGGCCCGCCCTTGAACAGGCAAGATGCCTGTTCCACAATTAATTAAAATTATTCACACAGCAAAGCGGCGTGTTCACAATTAGTTACAATGATTGCAACAGCGAAGATGCCTGTTCCATAACTAAGTCATAGTAAGTTATTTCAAGGAGAGGAAAGTTTGGAGTACGAAGAAATACCAACTCAACAGATAATACATAAATTGCGGCAAACTTTGGAGCCGCGAATTGGTATTGCTGAGCTGTCGCTGTTGGGAACAGAAAATAGTACGCTCGCCCAAAATGAAGATGATGAAGATATCGCCCTTTTAAAGGCAGGTTTCGACATTTATAATATCCCCATTACCTCTTACCAAAGGCGACTCGGTTCCGCAGTCATCGTTGTTAGGAAAATAGTCCGAAAATTGCTCAGACCGGTACTCGAACGACAAGTAATTTACAATTTTGCTAATACGCGGGTCGTGCATACATTAAGCACACAATTGCAAAAATTGCAAGAAAATCAACAAACTATCTTTGAAAAAATTGAATCGGAATTCAGCAGCGAATATCCCGAAGTTACAGCACAGCTTGAGACTCAACAAAGAGCAATCGCAACTTTTCAGTCGGAAATAGAGCAAATTAAAGCAGTGCAGCAGCAACATACTGCTATTTTAGAGAAGATTACCGCTCAATTGCTCGATCGAGAAAAATAAAGCATCAAAGATGACCACACTGCCCATATGTTCGTTAATTATAGTCAACTATAACGGTCTGCGCCACACGAAAGATTGCTTAAAATCTCTACAAAAACTTGCGTATCCCGAATCGCAACTCGATTTAATTGTAATTGATAATTGTTCTCAAGACGATTCCGTTACTTCCCTGCGCGAACTATTCCCCAAAGTTCGGATTTTTGTCAACTCCGCCAACAACTTTGCGAAAGCCCTCAACCTCGGCATCAGTGAAGCAAAAGGGCAATATATCGGCTTTCTAAATAACGATGCTACCCTTAACAGTGGCTGGTTAGAGATTCTTGTAAAACGGCTAGAAACTAATAAAGAAGTAGGTGCGACTAGCGGCAAATTACTGTTTAAAGACGGGCGAATTAACAGCGCTGGTATTCAGCAATTACCTAATTTTTATTGGCAAGATGTCGGCTTTGGTGAAAAAGATTCGGGACAGTACGATACAGAACGGGAAGTCGAAGGGCTTTGTTGGGCGGCGGTACTTTTCCGCAGGAAATGTCTCGAAGATGTGGGGCCGATAGATGAAGATTTTGTGATGTATTTTGAGGATGTAGAGTTTGCCAAACGCTGCCACAAACGCGGTTGGAAAATGCTTTATACTCCCGCAGCTATCGCCCATCACGAGTATCGAGGTTCGAGTAAAGGCAGCAAACTTACCGAGTATTTCTGCAACCGCAATCGGTTTTTGTATTTGGCAAAACATGAACCGTTGCAATTAGTCAAAGGAATTCACACTTCGGATTTTTTTACTAACAAGCAGTACGATTTGCTGTTCGAGAGTTTATTTGTCGCGATTAAAAAACTTCTAGATTATCAGAAACCAGAAATCATTGAAACTGTATTACCACAGTTGTCGGAAAAGTTGGCGGTGATTTACAGTCGGATGAAGATCGATCGCATTTTGTCTCGATTGCAGGTGGTTCGGGGCGATCGCAAAATGTCGATCGCCATTTACGATCACGGACTGCATTTTATTGGTGGGGGTCAAAAATACGTCGCTACCCTCGCATCGCTGCTACAAAATGAATTTGATATTACTTTTATCGCCAACAAACCAGTTGCTGTTTCCGACTTAGAATCCTGGTACGGACTCAACCTTTCAGGATGCAAAATTAAAATTATGCCCTTGGCGTTTTACGAGAAACGCGGAATGCAGTGTATCGATTCCAGCATCATCGTGGAAGATATGGAAAATCCCTTTGATGAAATTGCCAGAGAAAGCAAAAACTACGATATTTTCATCAACGCGAACCAACTGGAAAAAGTTAAACCACTGTCGCCGATCTCAGTATTTTTCTGCCACTTTCCCAATACCTTCCGCAACCGTCACTTTGCTGTCGATGATTACACTTTCATTATTGCCAACAGTCAATTTACCGTCAAGTGGTTGGAGAAACGCTGGAACCTACAGCCAACTTTTCTGCTTTATCCGCCCGTGGAAATGGCAACAGTTAAAGTGCCGAAAGAAAACATAATTTTGGCTGTGGGACAGTTTGAAGCTGGGGGAACAAAAAAGCAAATTGAACTAATTAAAGCTTTCCGCTGTTTGCTAGCCGATTATCCCAAACAACTTGAAGGATGGCGACTAATCTTAGTTGGCAGCAGCATTCCGAAAAATCCTTATTTAAAGACGGTTCAGAATTTATTGAAGCAAGATTCAAGGGGGATAGATATCAAAGTCAATGTTGACTTTGATGAGGTAAAATCACTTTATGCTAGAGCAAGTATATTTTGGCACGGCTGCGGTTTGGGTGAAGTCAATCCTCAAAGATTTGAGCATTTCGGGATGGCGACGGTGGAAGCAATGCACAACTATTGTGCTCCGATTGTTTTCAACGGTGGCGGCCAACCGGAAATTGTCGAACATGGGCGATCGGGCTTTGTGTTCAATACCGTTGAGGAACTGTGCCAGCATTCACATCAACTAATTGTTAATCCTGATTTGCTAGCAGAACTTCAAGCTGGTGCACAGCAACGCAGTCAGAACTTTAAACTTGCATATTTTGAGAAAAAAGTCAATAGTTTTTTTGATATTATTCACCAAGAGTATGCTACAATTCGGCTGCCAAATCCTGCCGATATAGCTCAAATGCTCGATCGAACTTAAAGGCTAATTCAAGCGTGTCTAACCCACTTTTAATCAATTTATCCTTCTTAAGTGCTGAACCAACGGGAATCGGAACTTATGCAGCTAATCTTTTCCCGCAACTGCAAAAGCTAAAACCAACATTACTGACTTCCCAGCAAATTAACCATTATACTTGCTACCAAATTCCCGAAACTCTGACACCGAATCGCGGCCCGAAAGGACAAATTAACAGGCTACTGTGGACTCAGTTTGAGTTACCTAAAATATACAAAAAATTGCAGTCAAGCCTGATATTTTCCCCTATTCCCGAAGCACCTTTGTATTCCGGCTGTCGCTACATTGTCACAGTTCACGATTTAATTCCTTTGCGATTTCCCCGACGGTTTTCTCGATTAACAGCTTATTTTCGCTACTACATACCGCAGGTTTTGCGGCAAGCAGAACACATTATTTGCGATTCTCAAGCAACGGCGGCAGATGTTGCTAACTTTTTCCAAATTCCTCTTAAAAAGATGACCGCAATTCCCCTAGCTTGCGATAATATCAATTTTAGATATCTCGACTTGCCAGCCAAAAATTATTTTCTTTATACCGGCAGACACGATCCTTACAAAAACTTGGAAAGATTAATCGGTGCATTTGCGAGTTTGCCCGATCGCACAAATTACGAATTGTGGCTAGCAGGGCCTCCCAATGCCTACACACCGCAGTTGACAGCACAAGTTGAAAAATTAGGTTTACAATCTTTGGTAAAGTTTCTCGGTTACGTTCCCTATTCTGAATTGCCCATACTGATGAATCAGGCGATCGCCCTAGTTTTCCCTACACTTTGGGAAGGATTCGGCTTACCAATTTTAGAAGCAATGGCTTGTGGCACACCCGTCATCACATCCAACCTGTCATCAATACCAGAAGTCACCGGAGATGCCGCATTATTAGTCAACCCTTACAGCGTCGGAGAAATAGCCGAAGCCATGCAAACACTAGCCACAGATTCAAAAGTGAGATCGAACTTAAAAACTGCTAGTTTAGCCAGATCATCTCAATTTAGTTGGCACAAAACCGGAACAGCAACCGCCAACATCTTACAGCAATATCTTTAAATCTTCCCTCTCTTCCTTTCTCCTCTCTGCGTCCTCTGCACCCTCTGCGGTTAAATAAAAAAAATGCCACCCAAAAACCGCAATCTACATATTATCCCATGCCCAATCCCCAATCTAACTTACTAATTAACCTCTCCTTCCTAATTTCCAAACCCACCGGCTTAGCCATCTACGCCAAAAACCTATTTCCCCACCTAAAATTCCTCAATCCAACATTACTAACAGCCGAAAATTTCCCCAATAACAACTGCTACCAAATCCCCCCCAACCTCACACCAGAACAAGGAACCAAAGGACACATCAACCGATTGCTGTGGACACAAACCCAACTCCCCAAAATTTACAAACAGCTAAAATCTAACCTGTTATTTTCCCCAATTCCCGAAGCTCCTCTATTTACAGGTTGCCGCTATATAATTACAGTACATGACTTGATAGCGCTGCGATTTCCCCGCCGCTTCGATCCTCTGACACCTTACCACCGCTATTACATTCCCCAAGTCCTGCGGCAGGCTGAACACGTCATTTGCGACTCGGAAGCAACTGCTAAAGATATCAATAATTTTTGCCATATTCCTACTAATTTAATTACGCCAATTTTCCCCGGATACGATACCAGTTTTTTCCGTTTTTTAGACTTGCCAACAAGCAATTATTTTCTTTATATCGGCCGCCACAATCCTTATAAAAACGTGCAGCGAGTTGTAGCCGCTTTTGCGGCTGTCCCTGATAATTCCGAGTACGAATTGTGGATAGCAGGTTCGGAAGATAAGCGCTATACGCCGCTGCTGAAAGCGCAGGTTCAAGAATTGGGATTGGTCGATCGAGTAAAATTCCTCGATTACCTCCCCGCAGCCGACTTGCCCAAAGTCATCAACCAAGCGATCGCCCTGGTTTTCCCCAGTCTTTGGGAAGGATTCGGTCTCCCCGTGCTGGAAGCAATGGCCTGTGGCACTCCTGTCATCACCTCTAACCTGTCTTCAATGCCGGAAGTTGCGGGGGACGGCGCATGGTTAGTCAACCCCTACAACGTCGAGGAAATTGCCTCTGCTATGCAAGAGCTTGCAGTCGATGCCAAAGTTCGATCGCACTTGCGGGAGATCGGTTTAGCCAGAGCAAAACTATTTAGCTGGGAAAAAACAGGCCTGGAAACTGCTGCTATTCTCGATCGATATCTTTAACGAAGGAAGTTCGGCAACGGATGTAACGGATGTAACGGATGTCGAGAAGAAGGAAGAGGGAAGTTCCGCAACGGATGTAACGGATGGAAGAAGGAAGAGGGAAAAAGGAAGAGAGAAGAAGTCAGTAGGCCGATTTAATAACTAATGCCCCATGCCCCATGCCCAATTCCCAATTCCCAATTCCCCTGACAGCCTGAGTGAGGGACTGTAGACCCTTTTACTTATTGATACCCAACTGATCGCCGCGCTTGTACTGCTGATAAGCAGCAAAAAACAGCCCCGCCAGAGTAACAAAGATTAGACCCAGAACAATACCTGAAAGCAGCGGTTCTACCATGAGATCTCCTTAACGTTAAGATTTAACAACCTATTTTTAATATTACCAGCACTTACACAGATGAATTTGCCAAAAAACGCCCTTCCGGGAGTATCAGACCTTGCTCTCCCCGCTGCGAACGATTAAGCTATGTTATGAGAAATAAATTTTCTTGTAGATACTATTTTTAATTGAACTCCTTTGAATAACCAACTTGCCCGGAATGAAATTAAAAACCCGATCGAGCGACTTGCCATATTTGGGCTAGCGGTGTTGCTTGCCATCATCTTGGCGACGCTCGCAATTCGTCAGTTTCAAGTCGCCGATCCTTACGTCAAAAGCGTACTATCCCTCACGGGCAACCCGTTTCAGGGTTCCGCCATCTTTCAAATGAACTGTGCGGGGTGTCACATCTCCGTTTCAGACAGTCAAGTCGGGCCCAACTTGCACGGAGTGTCCGAGCGCAAATCCGAATTCGATCTGATCCGGCAAGTCACCAGCGGGCAAACCCCACCAATGCCGCAGTTTCAACCGAGTCCGCAAGAAATGGCCGACTTGCTCAAGTATCTCGAACAAATTTGACCAAAGAAGGGGAACGGAATTCGTTCCCCTTCTTTGGCAGAGCCTCGAAACCCATGCTTAGAGGTTCTGTTTCCCGCTAGTCCCTCTCTGCAGGGACAGCAGGCAAGTGTATGCTCGGTTTTAACTGCCGAGTTTGATATGCAGACTAAACCAGCAAGCTAAAACTCTGAGCCGATAACTGGCTCGGCTGTACGCCCGTAAGTATAGCTAAAATCCGGTCACTGTTGGCGATTCCGATCGCCGTCGAGCCATTAGTTTCGGTCAATGACAGTTGATTGAAGTCCAAGCCTCCCACCAACCCGATCGAATCAACTCCTGCGGTGAAGTTGAAAATCGTGTCAATTCCTCCGCCCGCTGACAAGACAAAGCCATTGCTGCCACTGCCGCCGACGAGGGTATCGCTGCCAATGCCGCCAAAGAGCAAGTCATCGCCGGTGTCAGCAAAGAGCAAATCATCGCCGCTGCCGCCAATTAAGGTATTGTTACCCTCGCCGCCGCAGAGAGTGTCATTGGCTTGATCGCCAAATAGCACGTCGTCGCCCGCGCCTCCCAAAATTACGTCATCGGCTTTGCCCCCGTACAATATGTCATTGCCTTCGTCGCCAGAAAGAGAGTCGTTGCCACGATTGCCATAAATCGTATCGTTACCGCGATCGCCAAAAATCAGGTCAAACCCTTTGCCACCAAAGAGAGTATCGTTATCGATGCCTCCGTAGATAGTATCGTTGGCTATATTGCCATTGATATAGTCACCGCCCCCTCGACCAAAGATCAAATCGTTGCCACCCAACCCGAAGATAGAGTCACTGCCGACACTACCCACGATCGTATCGTCACCGTTAGGGCCGTTGCTCACAGCCGGTGAAGGAGTGCCGGGCTGATTGGGAGTAGCGATCCTGGGGAAGTTCTCAGGGCAAACCAAATCTGTCGGTACAGGTGCAGGTGTCGGCGTCGTTACAGGTGCAGGCGTCGGCGTCGTTACAGGTGCAGGCGTCGGCGTCGTTACAGGTGCAGGTGTCGGCGTCGTTACAGGTGCAGGTGTCGGCGTCGGTGCAGGTGCAGGCGTCGGCGTCGGTGTAGGTCCAGGCGTCGGCGTCGGTACAGGTGGCAGTGGTGGCGTCGGAGTCGGCGTCGGTTCAGGTGTCGGCGTCGGCGTCGGCGCTGGGAAGTTGCCGAAGTTGATGCCGCTGACAATAGCGCCCGAAGTTAGAGTGATGTCGGCGGGTTCGGGTGTGCTTTGGGTGAACCCAGTTTGGTTGACTTCCCGAACACGGTAGGTTCCCGGCGTTAGGTTTGCGAACAGGTAGTTCCCGCTGTTGTCTGTGGTAGTAGTAACAGGAGCAGGAGCAGTTCCAGCTACGACATTGGTTAACTGAATTTGGAAATTGGGTAAACCCGGTTCTCCAGCATCCTGAGTGCCATTGTTGTTGGTGTCTTGGAACTTCAGACCTCGGATCGCCCCGGGTTGTGGCAGGAAGTTGCCGAAGTCAATGCCTGTGATGTTATCAGAGGGATTAACCGTAACGGGGGCGGGGTTGGGGGTCGTCTGCGTCCAGCCATTTTGCTGGACTTCCCTTACCTGGTAAGTACCTGCGGGTATATCTCGGAGAGTGTAGTTGCCCGCTGCATCAGTGATGGTAGTGGGTTCGCCCTGCTGAAAGATGCCATCGGGATTGATACTGTCGAGGAATATTTGCCAGTTACCTAGCCCCAATTCTCCGGCATCCTTAAGGCCGTTGTTGTTGAGGTCATTGAATTTTTGACCGCTAATAGTGCTCGACTGGAAGTTGCCGAAGTTGATATTAGCGATGTCTTGACCGCTGGTGACAGTGATGTCATCCGGGTCGGGGGTAGTTTGCGTCCAAGTAGGCTGCAAGACTTCCCGCACCTTGTAGGTTCCGGCTGACAAATCGAGGAATTTGTAGGTGCCTGCTGCATCGGTAAGGGTGTTCGGTTCCCCGGTGTCGAGAGTGCCGTTATCGTTGGTATCGAGGAAGAATTGCCAGTTGGCAAGCCCTACTTCCCCGGTATCTTGTACCCGGTTGTTGTTGAGGTCATTGAACTTCAGACCGCTGATGCTATTGGGCTTGAAGTTGCCGAAGTTGTTATTTTGGGAGTCGGTACCGCTAGTGACGGCGATCGTAAACGCGCCGGAAAGAGTAGGCGTGGCTGCATTGACGGCGGGCACAGTTTGCGTCCAGCCTGTTTGTGGCACTTCCCGCAGTGTATAAGTGCCGGCTGGCAGGTTTGTGAACTGGTAGTTACCGGCGACATCGGTGACGGCGGCGTTAGTGCCTGTTTCGGCGGCTACTGCGTCTTGGACACCGTTGTTGTTGGCATCCAGGTAGATTGTCCAGCCTCCTAGCGGTGGTTCTTCTGGCCCATCTTGGATGCCATTTTTGTTGAGATCGTTAAATTTAATCCCGCTGATTTTGCCCAACTGGAAGTTGCCGAAGTCTTGAGCCGTAATGTTTGTGCCGCTGACCGGGTTAATTGGATAAAAAGTCGGGCCTGCGGTTTGTGAGAAACCAGTCGGCACGTCTTCTCTCACAAAGTGCCGACCGGAGCCGACGTTGGGAAAGCTATAAGTGCCAGGAGCTGCTGGCGCTGTTCCGGTAACTTGAGAGGCAATTTCCGCATCACCGCTATCTAAAGTGCTGTTATCGTTAGTATCCTTGAACAAGCGAACGGTAGTGCCGTTGAGGGGGGTGTCGTCAGCAGAGAAGCCGTTGCCTGTGATGTCGGTGAATTTGGTGCCACTAACGGTGATGTTTTGGAAAACGCCGAAGTTTTGACCGGTGACGGGAGTACCGCTTTGGGCACTAACTAGAATTGCGGCAGCGGGGAAAGAGATGCTGGAGTTGGCTGGGGCAGTGGCTTGTATCAGGTAATTGCCGGGGCCTATCTCCGAGAATGTGTAATCTCCTGCTCCTGCAGTGGTTTGTGCAGTGCCGACAACAGTATCTGTGCCGACTTCTAGCGTGTTGTTGTTGTTGGTGTCTTTGTATAAGTTAACGGTGATGCCGTTTAATACGGTGTCATCGGGCGTGAAGCCGTTGCCGGCGAGATCGGTGTAGGTTTTGCCTGCGATCGATGTTTTCTGGAAATTACCGAAGTTGGCACCCGTGACATTAACAATACCCGTATTTGCCGGAGTCGGGCCGAGGGTCTGCACCCAAGCATTCGCAGGGGTTCCAGCGGGTGGCGCTTCTGTAATCGGAGTATCTGTTTTTACGTCGCGGATGATGTAAGTGCCGTCGGCTGCGGTAGTAGCGCTCTTCGTGCCTACAGAAATCACCCAGCCCGGAAGACCTGGTTCAGTCGCCGCGGCACCTTGGAGGCTATCCCCGTTAAAGTCGTTGAATTTAACGCCTGTGACGATCGGGCCGTACTCGTAGGCGCCGATATCAACAGCAGTGCCGATCGTCCGAGGAAAGCCAGCACCCCGCTGATCAGTTGCCCCGGCAGCCGCAGCCGCAGCCGCGTCGCCGCCATCGATCGCCGGATTAGGAGTCGCAGTGCTGTCAGCCAAAGCATAAGTCAGGGGAACGCCTGTAGCCTGGTTCAATGCTGCGGTAGGGACGATGACATTTGCTAGAGGAACTGTCAGTTGCTGGGCTACAGGTAAATTGCTCCCAGTAACATTCCCGATCAAATTGTTGATACTGGTGGCGGCGAAAGAGGTCCCGAACACGTCAGGATTCGCGCCGCCGAAATTCCCGGCGACGATCGAATTTAGGACATTGACAGTACCGCCGTTAGTAGCAATGCCCCCGCCGACAGCAACAGCAGGAGCAGTAGCAGTCGCAGTGTTAGCAGTGATGGTGTTGTTAGTCAGAGTTGCAGTAGCGCCGCTGTTGACAAAAATCGCGGCCCCCGCGCCCTGGCCCGGTGTCGCCCCCGCGCCTCCGGTTGCTGTGTTGTTGAACAAAGTGCTGTTGTTCAGGGTCAAACTGCCAGCATTAACAAAAATTGCGCCTCCCAAACCAGCACCACCGCCGCCACCGGTTGGACTGCCGGCGCCGCCCGGGGTAAAAGCTCCGAGAGTCGTGCTGGCTCCGCCTGCTGTACCGCTGCCACCTCCGCCACCGAAGCCGCCGACACCACCGTTGCCGATCGCACCTGGGGGAGTGCCGGTACCGCCAGCGCCGCCAGCGCCGCCACCGCCACCGAATCCGGCAGCGCCGCCAGTGCCACCAACGCCCCCAGCGCCTGCAGTGCCCGTACCTGCCTGACCGCCGATGCCGCCAGCGCCACCGCCACCGCCACCGCCACCCAAGCCTCCAGTGCCACCGATGCCGCCGATGCCTCCAACTCCGCCATTAGTACCGCCCGGTGTACCGCTGCCACCAACCCCTCCCGCGCCACCAATTCCGCCGTTGAGACCGGTTCCTGGCAATCCGCCACTGCCAGCGCCACCACTGCCGCCAGGGCCGCCTGGCCCACCTGCCGCGCCGTTATTTACCAAGCCGGGAAGGCCAGCTTGACCGGGGCCGCCTGCGGAAACGAAGGGAAACAGGCCTGCAAAATCGGTGTTGCCGCCAGGGCCTCCGGCGGCGTTCGCGACGGGGGCGCTGCCATTGCCGCCCGTAGCGCTGTTGCCATTGAAGGTAACGCTATTAACTGTGACATTGCCGCTGTTGATAAATAGTGCGCCGCCCATGCCTGCTGCACCGCCACCGCCCCCCGTACCGGGACCGCCTTGCGCTCGACCACCGGTCAATGTCAAGTTGGAAAATGTGACTGGGGTAGTCGCGCTGTCGATGAAGAAGCCCCGGTTATTGCCCAGATCTAGGGTGAAACCGCCGCCGGTAAAGGTGATGGGGGTGGAAATTCTGGGCAGAACCTGTCCCACCCCGAAGGTGATGTTGCCGGTGATGGTGATCGTGTCTGCATTGGGCAAAGCGTTAGCCAGAGTTATCGCATCTCGCAGTTCTCCAAATGTGGCGACTAAAACTGCACTGTAAGCTTCCCTCGCCTCCGCAGAAAATGCCAAAGGTGTTTCAATGTTTCCCGTAGTCACTTCCAGCACCCAGTCTCCACCCAATGCCGCACTGCCGGTCAAGTTATCGGAAGCTGCAATATTGGCTCCCGTGAGCTGGCTCAGCCTTTCCACAAAAGCAACACCTGCTTCTGTGGCGGCGACGTTGCAACCGTAAAGCAGAATTTCTGGTTTAGCTGTAATTGGAGAGTTAGAGTTTGCCTCAGTTGTTGGCAAAGTAAACCATGTTTCTAAATAATTGCGGTAGGCTTCAATGTTGCTGAGATTAAGTTCTGTTGCTCCCAGTTGCAAGCTGGCTGCTGCGCCGTGAGACAAAATGTGGACGGCTGCAATGTTTTGCCGCTGTTTAAGTGTTTCGGCGATTTGCTCGATGCCGTCGCGATCGCCTTTCAGAATAACAATTTCTGTATCGGGATTGACCGTTTCTGTTAAACTTTCGCAATCTTTAACTTGAGAGTCTGCAAAAACAATCTGGTGTTTCCGTTCTTTATAGAGTTCCACGTTCAAATTCTCCTGGTACACGCACACATCAAATTCATATCACAAACCAACCGCAGCAGCGATCGAGCTTTCTCCGGTGAGTGCGGATGAGAGTCGATCGCCCCTAACTTTCACCTAAATTGAATATTGACAAAAACCTTTTTTTATGCTCCCCTGCCCTAGCTGAGTTAGTTTGATTGCTTAGAAGTGTTAAAGGGGGATATTGTTCCGGCTGTTACAAAATGTTGGAAAAGACTTGCGCGCTGTTTATGGATATACCAGATATGGAGAAAACAGCAGATTTTATAAAAATTGTCAATCGAATAGTGAACTGATGATGATCGATATTGGTTAATCAAAAGTCATCAATCACGGTTATTAGCTGTAAGCTGGTGTTATTTGGTACTTGTTGGCTGCTGAATTATCTGTATGTGCGATCCTCTTCGAGGGCTTCGCTAACGAACAACCGCAATCAAATTGCTTGGCAGTAAGGAATACAAGTCCTCTGAGTTTTATGACCACTTGCATTCCTCACTAGAAGCGTGATAACTGTAATTTTACAGGAATAGATAGGCTGACTCATGACTAACATTCCTGGAGCCTATTAGACTCAATAAACCGGCTCGAAGAAAGAAAATTAGGCGTGGCAGTCCAGAATATTAACTCCTCTTCCAGGTTTGTGCGTCAAAGACTCACTAATTACCAAGTTTCTTCATCGGGATGATTGGAATTGCTCCAGATTTCCACATCTAAATCATTGAGATAAATCAGAGCCGTTTCAATCTGTTTACTTGTACCGTTAAGTTCCAAGTCAAACCAACCGTCATCTAAAGTTTTAACACCCAACAAAGCAGCATTAAAATTCACCGTCAAACCGTATTCAGAAATCAGGTGAGAAATGACAGGTTCCTGATGATATTCTTTAGGAATACGAATGCGAATGCGCGTTTGAGTTGGTCTGTTGTCACGACTATCAGATTGGAGAATATCTGATTCTTGGGTTTTGTCAAAATTGCCGATCGCCTCAAATAGAGATTCGCTAGTGTTGTTATCTAACATTGGGGACTCCTAATGTTTGTTTCAGTTTACATTTTGCACCAATATCTTGTAGGGTGGGTCGGTGTGAGATTTTCCGGATTCCAACCAGCTTTTCGATAGCGCTACACCATACTAATGACTAAAAAGTTCGCCCCCTACAACCTCATGAATGGTGATTATTCTTCAACTTCTTTGATCCTAGTTTTTCGTTCTAAAATCTCCTTAAGCACGAGGGTAACAACTGCTAAAAGACCTAGAACTACCGCCGCCGAAAATGCGGCTTGCGTCGCATACTGCTTGTAAGCATCCTCTACAAACAAAGGTAAAGTTTGCGTTTTTTTAGCAATATTTCCCGACACCACAGAGACGGCTCCAAATTCTCCCATTGCTCTAGCATTGGTCAAAATTACTCCGTAAAGCAATCCCCAGCGAATACTCGGAAGCGTGACATTCCAGAAAATTTGCCAGTCATTTGCTCCCAAAGTTTTCGCCGCCTCTTCTTGATCAGTTCCCACTTCTTCCAAAACAGGAATCACTTCGCGCGCCACAAAAGGCAAGGTAACAAAGGCAGTAGCTAGCACCATTCCCGGGAAGGCAAAAATAACCCTGATATTGGCCGCCTCCAGCCACGGCCCGAACCATCCCACCCGACCGTAAAGCAGTACAATCATTAAACCTGCAACTACGGGAGAGATGGCAAAAGGCACGTCTAAAAGGCTGATTAATAGCGTGCGGCCCCGAAATTTATTGCGACCAATTACCCAGGCTGCACACAAACCGAATACTGTATTTATAGGCACAACTATCAGAGAAATTACCAGGGTAAGTTGCGCTGCGTGCAGAAAATCCGGCGAAGTTAAGTTAGACAAAAATGGCTCAAATCCCTTTCTGAAAGCTTGATAAAAAACGTTGAGAGTGGGGATAAATAAGACCAGAGCGAGATAGCCGATCGCAATTCCGATCAAAGTTGGTTTTACCCAAGCTTTTTCCTGACTCCGGCTAGAACCACTGGGCGGAAATTTGTAACCAGCGGGTGAATTGATATTAGCCGTCATAGCGTCTTCTCCATGCTTGTAATAGATTTATGGCGAACAGCATTGCCAGGGAAATAGCTAACATGAAAGTGCCAATAACTGTTGCTCCTGCATAGTCGTACTGTTCCAACCTTTGGAAAATTAAAACTGGCGCGATTAAATCTTTGAACGGTATGTTAGAAGCTACAATTACAGTAGATCCGTACTCGCCAACCGCTCGCGAAAATCCGAGTGCTACTCCGGTTAAAATAGACGGAAATAGTGGCGGCAAAACTACTCGCCAGAAGGTTTCAAATTGAGAAGCCCCTAAGCACCAAGCTGCTTCTTCGATATCTTTTTCCATTTCGTTTAAAACTGGCTGTACCGTTCTAACGATAAATGGCAAGGAAATAAATATCATCGCTATACCTACGCCCAATCGAGTAAACGATATCTTGATTCCCAAAGGTACAAAAAGCGAACCAATCCAGCCGTTATCGCTGTAAACTGTGGCGAGGGTTAAACCTGCGACGGAGGTGGGCAGTGCAAAAGGCAAATCGACGATTGCATCGACAATCCGTTTTAAGGGAAAGTCGTAGCGGACTAAAACCCAGGCAATTAATGTGCCGAATACTCCGTTAATTAATGCCGCAATTAATGCCGTAAAGAAGGTGACATCGTAGGCGGAAAGGGCGATCGGACTGGTGGCAATTGCCCAAAATTCGGCGGGGTTTGCTGTGCTGGCTTTCAGCAGCATTGCTGCAACTGGGAGCAATAGCATTAAGCTGAGGTAGCCTAGGGTGATTCCCCAAGGTAATGTGATTTTGCCGATCGCCCTTTTGATATTTTCGATCGGAGATTGAGGGTTACTGATTGCAGATGATTCAGCCATAAGTCAATAGTTTTGAGTTGGAAAGAATAATTGCGCTCCGGGGCGGGTTTTACCAAAAATAATTGCCTAAAACCAATCATTTCGTAAACCCGCCCCGGCCACTACTGTCTAATTGAACCTTGGATTTTGTCAAAAACAGCTCCGTCATCGAAGAATTTCTTCTGAATATCTCCCCAACCTCCTAAGTCTTGAGCTGTAAATAGGGTTTTGATGGGGGCATATTTTTGGACAAATTCTGGTTCCGTCGCTACTGTCGCATCTACTGGGCGGAAGCCTGCTTTGGCAAATTCTCGCTGAGCTTCTGGGGTGTACAGAAATTTGACAAATGCTTCGGCGACTTCGCGAGTGCCGTGTTTATCAACGTTTTTATCGACAATGGCAATCGGATTGTCGATCGAAACATTAACTTCGGGAATAGTATAAGTCGGTTTTTCGCCTTTCTGACCAGCCAGAAGAATCTCGTTTTCGTAGTTAATTAAGGCGTCGCCTTGGCCTTGTTTGAAAAATACGTCGGTGGCTTCGCGGGCGTCTTTAGTCAGGATGGGGACGTTTTTGTAAACTTTAGTAGTCAAGTCTAATGCTTTGGTTTCGTCTCCTCCGGTTTTAACAACCGAACCCCAAAGTGCGAGGAAATTCCAGCGTGCAACGCCTGATGTTTTAGGATCGGCAGTAATCACTT
Organism: Microcoleus sp. Pol8_D6; assembly: GCF_036700965.1. Classification (NCBI taxonomy): domain Bacteria; kingdom Bacillati; phylum Cyanobacteriota; class Cyanophyceae; order Oscillatoriales; family Microcoleaceae; genus Microcoleus; species Microcoleus sp. Pol8_D6. The sequence goes on from NZ_JAUBPW010000025.1 coordinate 38,418, forward strand.
TTACTCCGTCTTTGCTTAAATCTTCCCAGGTTTTGATGCCTTTGGGATTACCTTCGCGAGTGACTATTGCTCCTACGGATTTACTGACTATACCTTCGTTGGGGACTTCTTTTTCCCACCCGGGCTCAATGAGTCCGGCTTTTTCGATTTTTGCGGTGTCGAGGGCGAGGGCTAGGTGTACGATGTCTGCTTCTAAACCGTCAATTACGGCCCGAGTTTGGGAACCGGAACCGCCGTAGCTTTGGTTAAAGGTGACGGTTTGGCCTTTTTCTTTTTGCCATTGTTCTACAAACTTGGGAATTATCGCTTCGTGGGCGGCTTTGGTGACGGCGAAGGATACTAGGGTTAATTCTACGTTGCCTTTGTTAGCTGCTGGGGTAGCACCGCCTGGAGTGGCTGCGGGGTTGTTGGTGGTTCCCTGGCCGCAGGATGCAACCGCCAGACTTAAAGTTATTCCCACTAAAAATAGGGACACAAATCTTTTCAGGGCAGTAAATGATTGATTTGTGCTGGCTGATGGCTGCTGTGGCCAGTGAAGGTGTTGAGTTAGGCGTTGCCACGGGCTCATTATATTTGTTCCTAAGCGAGAAAGTACGGTTATTAGGTCGGAATACCGTAATTATGGTTGTGAAGTACGATTATAGACAAGAGCGAGTCAAAAGGCAACAAAAAAAACAAATTGGGGTAACTCAGGGTTGATCGCATATCCTGAAGTCTTTTCCGTCGGTGCTTTGGATTCAGATTCGGGGTAAAATGTAAAGTGTATAAATACTATTATTGAGTTAAGGTGCTAAACTTGCGCCGCTGCACGATACGCCTGCACGATACGCCTTACATATATCATCGGCCGATCGCCCAAATCTAATAGCCCTGCCAAGAGTCCCCGCCCCAGTGAGATATCCCTGACTCGCGCGATCGTCCTTAAATAAGAAAAAGTTTTAACTGGTATGTCCTTACCCCGCCCCGTCTCAGACACCCTAATTGAACTGTTGAAGCCTGTAGCCTCTGAATTGGGAGAAAGATTGGGAGCAAGCGCTGTCAACGAACGCTATGCAGAAATTGAGCCGTCTGGTTCTTCAGCTTTGAACCAGCAAATCAAAAAAGACCCCCGCTGGATTAAAGCACAAGTAAGATATTTGCAGCGTCAGCAGGCCAGAGAACAAGAATTAATCGCCATCGCCGACGCAGAAGAATGGGTAAAGGAAGAACGAGCTAATCGAATTAAGGCACAAGAAGTAAGAGATAAGCGGGCAATTAGCCGGCTTTGCCGCGACTTAATGCGGGAGTTTCAATCAGAAGCAATTCGAGTGAAGCTGAGCGAAATTCAAACTATTTGGGACAGGGACAACTGGTTTTCTAATTTGAGCAGGCAGGAAACTGAACAGATTTTGCAGCAGCAGCAGCACCGATTGCTGCTGTTAGTTGCTCCCGCAAAAATTAGCCAAGATTGCCCTGATTCGTTTCGCCACAATCTGAATATCGAGCTACCAGCTAAGTTAAGAGCTTTCTTGAATCAGCACTACCCCCCCCACGGAGATTTGTGCCCGGTTCAGTTTTACGGAGACTATTTCAAAAAATCCATTTCTGATATTGATGTGGAGCGGTTGCAGACTGTGTTGTCTCCCGTACCGACAGCTATACTGTACAGCGATATCAGCGATTATGAAGTTAATTTTCATGTGGGTTTTTGGGGAGTCATCAATCAGAGCGTTTCTCTAGTGGCGATGCAGCCTTGGAATTGGGAAGAGGTTTATAACCAGTTGGAGGCAGAGGGGAAAGACAAAAAGCTGAGCCTGCGGATTATTCGGCAAATAATTGTGACTATTCACAAGTTATTGGCCGCTTTTTTAGCTGATTTGTATTATTTAAATATCGATTTTACTCACGAACCTCAGTTATTTAAATTAGAGGCGGAATTTGCTCAGGAATGGTTTTCTAAAGATTGGGCCCAACCGTATATTGAAACTCTTAAAGAAATTCAGGAGCAACAGCGAATAGTCTATAAGGGAGAGATGCGGCGGCTGGCGCTGCGAGAGGCGAAAGCTAAGGCGGAACGCCAGCGTTTGGAGGAGGCTGAACTCAAACGCAGAGAGGAAGCTGAGGCGGCAGCTAAGCGGGTGAAGGAATTAGCTCACAAATTAAAACATCAAAAATGGCGGTGTGTATATACGCTGCCGGGACATTCATCGTTTGTGAATTCTCTGGCGATTAGCCCTGACGGTAAAATTATGGCTAGCGGTAGTTGGGATAAAACTATTAAGATTTGGAATTTAGAAACAGCGGAATTAATTGGCACTCTGACGGGACATTCCGATCGCGTAAATTCGGTTGCTATTAGTTCTGACGGAAAAATGTTGGTTAGTGGCAGTTCGGACGAAACAATTAAGTTTTGGAATTTGCACAGCGGTGATTTGCTGTGTACTTTTCCGGGACATTCTATGGAGGTGAATTCGGTGGCGATTAACCCGAAGCGCCTGGTAATTGCTAGCTGCGGCGGGGCTGATAATACGATTAAGCTGTGGAATTTGCGGAGTGGTGAGTTGCTGCGGACTTTGAAGGGTCATTCTGACAATGTGAATGCGGTGGTTTTTAGCCCGGACGGTAAAATATTGGCGAGTGGCAGTTCGGATGCGACGAGTAAGGTTTGGGATGTGGAAAGCGGCAAGTTGCTGCGGACTCTTTCGGGGTTGAATGTTGGGGTGAATTCTGTGGCGATCGCCCCGGACGGTCAGATTCTTGCTAGCGTGAGCAATGATTATACGATTAAGCTGCGGAATTTGCACACGGGCAGTTTGTTGCGGATTTTAAATACTAATTATGCGAAGGGAAAGGGTGTAACGAATTTAGGAACGAATGAGGCGGTGCATATTTTGCAGAATTATGTGAGTCGGGGCGATTCGGTTGCTATCAGTGGGGACGGTTTGACTTTGGTTAGTGGCTGCGATGATAATACGATTAATATTTGGAATTTGCAGACGGGGGAGTTGTTGAGCAGTCTGAAGGGACATTCGGGTACGGTGTACTCGGTGGCGATCGCACCTTCGGGCAATTTGCTCGCCAGCGGCAGTGCGGATCAGACGATTAAGATTTGGCGCTGCGATTAATTAATTGGCACTGGGCAGACAATTTCGGTTGTGCCCTTACGGGGAGGGGTTTTGAGCGAATTTGAAAAAAAATGGCTGGGGGGGTTGCGCTAATGACTATAAGTTTGCTATATTAAGTTTCACTGCTGGTGTAACTCAGTTGGTAGAGTAGCTGATTTGTAATCAGCCTGTCGCAGGTTCAAATCCTGTCACCAGCTTTATTAGTATAATTTTGATAGATATAACTATCTACAAATCACCAGCTCTATGTTGACGATCGAGCAAATTTAAGCCGCTATCCTGGATCTACCACCAGATAAGTTTCATCAACTTTTGGAATGGTTTTTTGAGTTGGATTATCGGCGTTGGGACGAGCAGTTAGAACAAGATATTGCTGGCGGTAAGTTGGAAGATTTAGCCCAGCAGGCACTCGCAGATTTTGAGGCGGGGCGCTATCGGGAAATTTGATGCACTACACGACTGGTCGATTTTGGGAATGCTACAACGCTTTACCTGAAACCGTAAAGCTTTCAGCCGATTGATGTTACGAATTACTCAAAGCCGATCCAACTCATCCATCGCTCCATTTCAAAAAAGTCGGCAAGTATTCGTCAGTCAGAGCCGGACAAGACTACCGAGCTTTGGGTATAGGGATTGAGCAGGGGATTTTGTGGTTTTGGATCGGCGCGCACGCAGAGTACGATCGGCTTATTGGCTAAAAGTAACATCAATTTTACCTAACGCAGTGCAGGCTGTTTTCAACCATTCAATTGTTGCTGCATCAAGTACGGGTTCCAGTTTCTCGACTACCGAAGCGTGATAATTATTCAACCATGCGAGTTGAGTCTTTGACAGCCGATCGACATTTATCAATTTGCGCTCAAACGGAATATACGTCAGCGATTCAAATCCGTACCAAACCGAACCGTTTTTGGAGGGCATTTCCCTGACAACATAGAGATTTTCGATGCGAATTCCGCCCCATCCCGGTTCGTAATATCCCGGTTCGATGCTAGTTACCATTCCGGCTTCCAGGGGATATTGTACCGATTTGCTGATGCCGTTTGGCCCTTCGTGACCAGCTAAAAACGCGCCGACTCCGTGCCCGGTGCCATGTCCGTAGTCTAGCTGTTCTTGCCATAATACCGCACGGGCGATCGCATCTAATTGCGCTCCCGTTGTTCCTTTGGGAAATTGCTGCATTGCACAGTTGATGTGCGCGATTAACACTGTGGTGTAGTGTTCTATTTGTAGCGCCGTCGGTTCTCCGATACTTATTGTTCTCGTATCGTCGGTTGTACCTGCTAAATATTGCGCGCCTGAGTCAAGCAGCAGCAATTCTCGGGGTTTTAATGTGACTTCTGGGCTGGGGGTTCCGTAATGTACGATCGAGCTATTGGCTCCCGCACCTGCGATCGTTCTAAAAGTTAAAGTCTGAAAATCAGTTTCTTCCTGGTAAAATCTTTCGATGCTTTCTTTGACATCAAACTCTGTCAAAATCTTACCATTTTCTAGCTGTTCATTCAACCACTTTAAAGTCAAAGTTTTCGCTCGACTTGCTTTGAAATTAGCTGATTTCATCTGCTCGATTTCAACCGGATTTTTGCGAGCTTTCATCCCTTCTACCGGATGTGTCTCAAAAAGTATTTCGATGTTGTATAACTGCGCTTGTTGATGGTTTAATATTAACTGGTACGTCCCTGCTGTGCTGTGTTTCGGGTCTAAAAGTACCCGAACTTTATGTGGCAAATTTATGCAAGTTTGTAATGTATGCGGATAGTCGGCGTAGGGAAGCAATGTTACATCCGCCCGCAATTCTTGCTTGATTTCTAGCGAAATTCGTTCGGGATTTGTAAACAAAAACGCTGAATCTGTGGTGACAATGGCATAGGATATGAAAATGGGAATGTGGGGAATATCCGAGCCTCGGAGGTTGAACAGCCACGCTATTTGATTGAGGTTGGTAATCGGAAGCACATCGATGTTGGCTTTTTGCATCGCTTCCCTGACTCTGGCTAATTTTTCGGCGGCGGTTTCTCCTGTCAGGGATACAGGTAAGCTAAATATGGGCTCTGCATCAATTGCGGGTAAAGTCTCTGCTGTTTGCCAAGGAGTTTGCAATCGCACTTTGTCTGTCAAATTCTCCCGGATCGGTATGAGCTCAATCTCCGCAGTTGCGAATTTTTTAACCCAATTTTGATATTGCTCTGTGGCTACAGTAAACGGGTCAAAACCCATGCGAATTTTAGTTGATTTTTCGGCCGATTCTACCGCCAGTTTTTCTAAAGTTTCAATTAAGGTTAAATTTCCTTCTAAGCCGAGTTTCGATATTTGAATAATTCCAGTATCGACTTGCAATTCGGCTTGTTCGTAATAGCGGGAATCCACAAACAACCAAGCGCAATCTTTGCCAACCAACAAATCACCGGCGGAACCCGTAAAACCGCACATCCAAGCTCGTCGTTGCTTGGCTGCTGGAACTGATAAATTTAAGTGTTCGTCAACCGCTGGGATGAAATAGCAATCTAATTCATAATCTGCCATCAAATCGCGCAAGTCTGCCAGTCTGGCAGCGGAGGTATCTTGGATATTTGTATTTGCTTTTAAGTTAGTGGCAACCATGTTGAATCTTCCTATTTTACTTGTTTAAAATTGTCTTCAAACCTTTAACTAATCTCCTAATACCAGCGGTGGCGGTTGCTTTCTCCAAAGCACCGTAAGCAACGCGCAAATAGCAGCCGCTATCCATGCCGAAGGTTGTACCGGGAAGCACTGCTACGTGATATTCGCGAATTAATTTTTCTACTAATTCCATTGTATCGATTTCAGTATCAACTTTCAAGAAAAAGTAGAATGCTCCGCAGGCTGGGGAAATTGTACACAAATTTTGGATGGTATTGAGTTCGTCTAATACGAGTTGTCGCACAGATGCGATCGCCCTTACATAATTATCGCAGTAACCTCTACCAACTTGCAAGGCTCCCAGCGCTGCATACTGAGAAATTACGGGCGGACAAATTAAGATTGTATCTTGAATCTTTCTCACTGAAACGAGCAAGTGTTCTGGGATTACCATATACCCGATCCGCCAACTCGCAAAACCGTAGGCTTTGGAGAGGCTAAATAGAGAAATTGTATGTTCGCTGCTGTGGGGAAAAGCGGCGGGCGAACAGTGTTTGACGCCGTTATAAGTAAAATATTCGTAAGCTTCATCGCTGATGTGATAAATGTTGTGCTGGCGACAAATTTCGTTAACTTCCCGCAGTGCTTCGGAAGGATAAACAACACCAGTGGGATTATTTGGTGAAATGGTAACTATGGCTCGTGTTTTGTCAGTAATGGCTTTTTTTATAGCATCGATATTAAGTTGATAATTGGCGTCAGTTTCTACTATCACTGGTCGGCAATTTGCCATAATTGCCGCCATTTCGTGGTTAAAGTAATAAGGTGATTGGATTATAACTTCGTCCCCCGCCGAAGTGATAGCGAGAAGGGCATTGGTAAATCCCATGTTGCTGCCGGCGGTAACGACAATGCAGTTTTTGCTATTAATATCTATGTCGTTATCTGTTTTGAGTTTAGCTGCGATGGCATCTTGTAATTGTGGAATTCCTTCCACGGCTTTGTATTTGTGATTGTCGGGATTTGCGAAGAATTCGGGAATTTTTTCAAATGATTCTTGTGGCGGATTGTAGTAAACTACGCCTTGTCCTAAAGATATCGTTCCCGGATTTTGACGAATCAGTTCGCCAACTACTGGAATTATGGGCGACTGTACCGATTGCATTCGACTCGCGTGATTTTTTATCATATATTATAGGTAATTGTAGGGCAGGTTTAGTGATAATGTACGTCCTTAAGCAAGTTTACTATTTCACGCACGCGCTTCTCCGCTTCAGGATCTATGTACTTCTATTTTAGAACCTTGCGGGGATTTGGAAACTTTAACTTGTGCGGGCAATCTTTCCCCCAATTCTCGAACGTGGGTAATCACTCCAATCAGCCTGTCTCGCTGCCGCAAAGATTCTAAAATTTGAGTAACGCTTTCGAGAGTTTCGGTATCTAAAGTACCAAATCCTTCATCTAGAAATAAGCTGCCCAAGTGAGTTCCTTGAGACAGTTTTTCTGACAAAGCTAAAGCCATTGATAAAGAAGTGGCAAAGGTTTCGCCACCGGAAAGAGTACGCACTCGTCTAGCTTCGCCGCCGTTCCAATTATCTGCTACCCAGTATTCGCCGTCTTGGTTTATTAGTTTGTAGCGATTTTCGGTTAATTCTTGCAAAATTAAGGTGGCGCTGCCGACTAATTCTGCTTCTAAATGTTCTAAAATGTATGATTGAAATTCGTTGGATTTGAGGTTCTGCGCTAAGGTGTGATAAGTTTGCTCTTGTTCTGTGAAATTTGTGATTTGCTGTGACAGTCTTTCGGCTTGTTCGAGATTTTGAGCTGCTACTTGAATCCAAGCTAACAGTTCGGCGCGGTTGTTGTTGGCTTGTTTGAGGTTTTCTTGGGCGGTATGTTTTGCCGATCGCACTTGTGCTAAAGTATTCTCATCGGTAGTTCTGCCTGCGATCGCCTCGCTCAAATCTTTCGCCCGCGTCTCTAACTGAATTTTTGATTCGCGGTGAGAGCGAATAGCATTTTCCCATTCTGATTGTTCCTTAACTGTCGCAACCGCTGCTAAAAAGGTCTCTTCTGTGAAATCAGCCGCTGTTAATTTTGTGGCCCAATCCTGGTTTAACTGCTGTTTCTGGGTCTGGGCTTGTCCAAAAGCTTCTCCAGCTTGTTGCTCTCTCTCAGCAGCTTGAATAACCTTATTTTGAGCAGTTTGATATGATTTTTCGGCAACTTTCAGCAGATTTGCCAAGTCTTGCTTGTCTTGTTCTAAGACTTTTGCTAAATTAGCATAAGGTTGATATTCGGTAATTTGATAAAGCGCATTTACACAACTTTGCAACTGCTGCTGGCGACGGTCTGATTCAGCGATCGCATCTTGATATTCCTGCTGTTTAGCTGCTTGAGTCGCCACAGCAAAATTAAATTTTTGTTGAAAATTATCATATTCCAATGATGCGAGTTGGAACTGCTGTTCGGTTTGGCGGTATTGGCGATCGCTCTCTTTAAGGAGTGCCAACTCCTGCTGCAACCCCAAGCTTTCCCACTGAGGATTTTCCAGCACATGAGTGATTTCCTGCTGCAATTGAGCAACTTTAGTCGCAGTTAATTCCAACATTTGAGCAATTTCCGACTCTTTTTGCAGGCAGGCTGCCACTGCACTTTTTCCCTCAGCAGCCAACCTTTGAGCATCTTGAAAAACCTGATTTGCAGCAGCCAATTTCTGCCGCAAACCAGCGACATCGACAATATTAGAATCGGGCAAAGGAGGGAGCCGATCGCTCTCAGGATGCACCCCCCCACACACCGGGCAAGTATCGCCAGAATTCAGCGACATTCTGACAGCAGCCACACTCTCTAAACGTGCGGCTTCCGCATTAGCTGTTTGGGCCACTTCTAACTCGCGATCGCACTCTTTTAGTCGGATTTCTGCTGCTTCTAAATTAGCGGCAACCTGCACATAATTCTGTTGAGCTTTTTCCTTATCTGCCAGAGATTTATCCAACTGTTCTTGCTGAGTCTTTTGCTGCTTGGTAATTAGCTGCAATTCCATCAATAAGGGTGAAATTTGCTGCAATTGCTCTAAACGCTTCCCTCCCGGTGCATACTGTTCGAGCTGCGCCGCTGCTTGAGTAACTCGAAAACCCGCACCTTGAATTTTAGTGTTAGCAGCTTGCAGTTCTTTATCTGCTGCCATAAAAAAGCGGAGTTTTTCCTGTTGAATTTTTTGGGCAAGCGCAACTTCTTTTTCTAATTGAGCGCGTTGTTCTTCATATACTTTAGCAGCAGCTAAAGCATCTTCGCGAGCCTTAATTTGTGGCGCTAGCACCTCTTCTTTAGCTTTTGCCGCGTCAAGTTGCTGCTGCTCTACTGCTAGCTCAGAGCGAGCTTTAATTAACTGCTTTCGCGCTGCCACAGAGGCACTTTCGGCAGTTTCATACTGACTGCGAGCCGATCGCACTAAAGCCCAATCTCCCTGTAAATGATTGGCAGCTTGCGCTCTCTCTAAACGCTGTGCTAAAATTGCAACCTCAGCAGAATTAGCATTTAATTTAGCGAGTTCTTGTTGTAGCTCTTGCCAGCGAGCAATTTGCGAAAATAGCTGTTCCTCTTCATCTAGATCCTTTTGAGCTTTCATCACAGCGCGATCGAACTGGGGTAACTGCTGCTCTAAAATCAAAAGTTGCGATCGTTTTTGAGCCACCTCCTCAGCCGTCGGTGCACTCAAATCCGCTAGCTGCCTTTCCACCATTTCCCGTTCCTGTTTCAGCAACTTTGCGAGTTCATTTGTTTCCTTCCGCATCTGCTCAAAAATCTCAAATCCCGCTAGCTGCCGCAAAATTTCCCGGCGTTTTGATGTATCCCCTTTAATAAACTCATCAAACTTGCCTTGAGGCAGAACAATTGCTCGCGTAAAAGTATCAAAATCCATTCCTAAAATCTGTTCAATGGTATTTTGAACAGCAACTATACTCGTCCCCAAAGTCTCCCATTGACCATTTTGCCAGTTGTCCAAAATCACCTTATTTTCGGGAGATTTCGGACGAAAACGCCACCTTCGCGTCACCCGATACTGTGCCGAACCCACAGCAAAATGCAACTGCACTTTAAAATTTTCGCTGCCTTGACTCGCCAAATCACTTACTTGTTTGCCGCTGCGAGTTGTCGTGCCAAAAAGAGCGTAAGTCATGGCATCTAACAGCGAAGATTTGCCCGCACCTGTAGCACCAGTAATTGCAAACAAATCGAGTTGAGAAAAATCTAAACGCTGTTCGCGGTGGAAGCTGGTAAATCCTTCGAGAATAAGTTCGAGTGGACGCATACTGATTTTAGTTTTAGGATTTGGGGTTTGAGATTGTTATATTGAGGTCTACTGTCTTCCTTCTACAGTCTTCCCGATCCCCCCTAACCCCCTTTAACAAGGGGGGGGACAAGAGTATTATCAAAGTCCCCCAACAACCAGGGGGATTTAGGGGGTTCTAGACTCGACTACAAGCGACATTGAGCGTGGGTTTCAGTCTTAAAACTATTTGAAATTTGAGATTTGGGATTTTGGATTCTATCTTTTTACCCATTTAATTGTTAACTGTTTCCTTAAACTTCTTGTACAAATTTTTAAATTCCTCCAATACTGGCGGTTTCGGTGTCGTTCCCAATCGGTTTTGATAATAGTTGCAAAACTCTGCTGCCGGATCGAAATTATTGGGATCGATATTAGTTATTTCTGTTGGTTCTAGCGCTGCATCTGGATAGCGCGGTTCAATTAACAGCGCTTGAGAACAAATTTGGCGCACTCGATCGGCAAGTCCGATTTGCGGACTGTCCAGTTCGACAATTACTTTCAAGAAACCCGGATGATACTGATGAGCTTGTAAAGTTTCATCAAGATTGTCGTTATGACATTTAAGCACTTTTAACGGCTTGTGGCAAGCCACAGGCTTAAATTCCACCTTTGCCTGACTTCCCGGCTCAACTTCTATCAAGCAAAATCCTTTTTCCTGTTCCGCTTCTCCAAAATCTAACTGAATCAAAGAACCGGAATAATAAGCGGGAGAAGTCTCAGAAATCCGCTGGTGAATGTGGATGTGTCCGAGGGCGACATACTGAGCTTCCGGCGGCAGAGTTTGCGAGGACAGCAGGTATTTTTCTCGCGTGTAATAAGCGACTTCGGATTTTGCCAATCGAGCGCCGTCAATGCTCATGTGTCCCATGAGAAAATTGACAGTATTGTCTCTAAAATCCCTGCTTAAATCTTCGAGTAAATATGCTACGATTTCGCGGTAATCTTTGCGGCGGTCGGCATCGCCAGACTGCCAGAGAGAATTAGCATCTAACAGTCTTTGTTCGGAAGCAAAAGGCATCGCTCCCACGCAAAGTTTACCGCTTTTTGTGTTGAGAGTAATTGTGCCGCCGTCTGCAGAAAGCCTGGGTTTGCCTAAAGCGCGAACACCGGCGAGGGAAAGCAATTGCGCGATGCTGTCGATGCGGGATGCCGAATCGTGATTACCGGCGATCGCAATTGCGGGAATTCCTGCCGCTTGGAGTTCGCAGAAAAAGTTATAAGCAATGCGTTCGGCGTAAGCGGGCGGGTTGGGTACGTCGAAAATGTCACCGGCAACCAGTACAGCATCGACATCCAAGGCTTTTGCTTGCTTCAAAATCTGTTCGAGGGCGATCGCAATTTCAAAAGTGCGATCGATCCCTCGAAAACGTCGCCCTAAATGCCAGTCAGCAGTATGAATTATTCGCATAGTACGAGGAGTATTTTGTTTATTTTAATACTTTGTGCGATAGCTGCTATATGAATTGATTCATTCTGCGGCTGTTATACTCACTCCGACGGCCGATTAACTCGAATCAGTAGACTTCTCAGTGTTTCTAGATTAGAAATAGCTTGATTAATGCGTACAGCCAGCCGTTCCCAGTTGTGGTCGTTTGTGCAGACAATTATGCCCGTATGGTCAGAGTTAAACCTATGCAGTCGAATAAAATCCGGTCTATTTAATGTCAATACTGCACGATTATTGCTAATAGCAAAATCTAGAACTTCTTCATCCGGAATCTTTTGGTTAGCCTTCCCCGCTTCTTGAACTGTCAGGACATCATGGCCCAAATTTCGCAGTAATTTTACAACAGGAAACGGGTATTGTTCATCTGCATAAAGACGCGCCACAGTTTATGCCTCTTCCTGTTCTCGAATTGCTCTTTCAATCTCATCAGGATATGCCTCAGCATAACTAAAAGCATTCACCAAATCTACGGCACTCAGATCGGGATGACCTTCTAAAATATGAGCATCTGTGGCACTTTGACGGCGATAACTTACCAACAGCCAAACAGGAATCCGAGTTTTTCGGATACAGGCTTCTCCACCCATGACACCCGGAGTCTTTTGAATTCCCGGCCAAAAGTTGCTTAAACTTTGGGCTAGGAATTGTATAGCTTGAGCCTTTTCTTCGGGAGTTAAAGCCAAGAGTTGCGGTTGCAATTCTTTGAGTGTCATCTTCGTAGTAACTGAAGTCATAAATATCCACTTTTGTCGTCAGAGAGGTATTCTAGCACTATTATACTCACAACTTCTCTTCCACAGGCTTCACATCGTGAAACCGAGTATAATCAACCACCCGCCCTCCCGTCGCCGATTTCAAAAGAATATCTACAAATCGCATATTCCACATAATTTCCGAGGCAACAAAAGAATGCCGCGCGTGAATAGTTTGCGAAACAGTTTCGTCAATTCCTGTTAAAGTAATTACAATTTCTGCTTGCTGTTCCATCAAGTCTTCGGCAGTAAGTTGGTACAAAGGACTGCTCTCCTCAATTGCGTGCATAACCGTCCAAGTTAAGGCAAAAACCGGAGAGTGACTTCGCACTAATTGCAAATCGTAAAAACGCCGCATAAATTCTCCTTCCGCTGTTACCTCGTCACGGATCAAAGTAGCTCGCTGCTGCGCTTCTAAAATTTGGTTAAAACGCTGATTTGCAGTGCGGTACATCAGAGTCGGAACACCGTTGAAAGGAGCGATCACAGCTACGTGGCTGAAGAGAACTCTGGCTGTTGGTCTGGAAAATCTCGAAAAAGCCAGCCCCGTCACCATCGCCACTCCCCACAAACCAAAAAGCGCTTCGATCGCAACTATAGTATTAGCGTAATCCGTGCGCGGATACATAGAGCCGTAGCCGATCGTCGCCATTGTTTGTACGCTGAAATAAAAGGCATCTGGGAAAGAACCGGGCCGCGCGTTAGCAATGCAATCTCCTCCCGCCAAGTATGCTAAGGCAAATAAAGAATTCGCGACTGTATACGACAGACAAATGAGCAGGAAAAATCGTGGCCAAGAAAGAGTTAGCAGCCTGTGGTAGAGGTCGGCAAAATGCAGGCGAGGTACTCCCAACTTGACAATATTTAAGGGGAATTGTCCTTGGCGGCTGACTAAACGCGCCTGTTGCTGGCGGTTGCGGTTGCTTTTCATTGCGATTTGTAACTGCGGCTGTTTCAATTTGTAACTATTGCTTTGACCGGGAAAACTTATCCTTTAGACTGATGTCTGATTCCAAATATTCGGATAAAAGCGGAGTTTAGAAATGGTTGAGCTTAACTGGCATGACTATCTCGTTATGGTTTCTTTTGTGGCATCTATTGCGGGTCTAGTCCTGCTGGGTGATAATCGTGACTCGCAGCCAACAGACGATTCCCTACGGGATAGCTTCGCTTCACGTACTTTGAGCGAAGAAATCCTAATCAAGATGAGCTTTACTTACTGGATAGTGTACTGCATCTCTTTTTTCGGGTTGAAACTTCATCTACCAGAAGATAGCTGGTTATTGCTCAGTTTGAAGCTGACTACGGTTCTTTCTTACTTGTTGACTGCTTCTAGCATACTCAGCCTGCCGCTGCAACGCATGGCTGTCCGAGAAGTTGAAGATTAAAAAAAAGTTTTTGTAGTGAGGACTTCAGTTCTTTCGATCGCGCTGAAGAAAAACTAAAGTCCTGACTGCAAAGCTATTTGAGTTATATTACCGGGCAATAAACTCACAGTTAGCTGTGAGTATGCCACGAACTCGGTTGCTTAGGATTTAAAGCCTTTAGAGCTTTTCTTTTTCTCCTGCGGTTTAGACTTTGACTTATTAACTTCGCCTAAAGCTTCCTGAAATAAGTTGTGCAGGTGTACGGGAACGCTGGCAATTTCCGGGAGTTCGGGTTCTAAGGGTTTTTTAAACTCTTGCAGCAGGGCATCTAAATCGCGATCGAGCTGAAAGTCTGTACGTTGCAATACAGTTTGCAAAATTTGTTCTAATTTCGCTGGATTAACTTTAGCTAAACGTTGCCAAATCCAGGCATTAATTGCAGGATCTTCTAAATAGTTACGCACCAGCTTTTCGTAACCGGGAACGGTTGAAAAGTCTTCGGCGGTTAGCAGTGCAGTAAATTGAGCGTAGGTAGACAAAAAGGTTTGTCCCCAGCGAGGATGAGAAAGTGCTGTCACCTGTTCGGCTTTCTTGAAGCGATCGGGCAATTCGACTTTCGGCATTACCATTTTTGAACTAGCATTGCTGTCGAGCATTACCTCAACTGCTTTAGCATCGGCACCTGCAGCCGCGATTGCCGCTGCTTTGACTTCTTCTCGATCGACTCCGGCATCTTCAACAATATCCGCCAGAGATTTATGTTCATCAATGCCGATATCAGCTAGGTGTTTTTTAGTGATAAATTCCTGAAATTCAGCCAACTGTTTATTTAGATGATATCCCGATAGCGTGACTTCCTCACTGCCAAAAAATTCGGTAAAATCTTCATGGTACTTTTCTACTGACTGCCAAGCTTGCTCTAACAATTCCGGCGCATCGCAGTATAGGTTATTTTTGTGATTTTGCTTGAAATTGCCGATCGCCACCGCCAACTTCGGCTTACCCAATTTCCCCTTCAGGATGGGAGAACTCGAAAGTATCCACCAGTCATCGGTAAGGGGAGAAATTCGAGCCAGCAAGATTTCTCCTAATTTAAAGCGAGACATTTCTGCCAGAAAATTAGGACTGTTGGGCTTGACAATGTAGTGCTTAGCCGTCAGCCAGTTCATCAGTTCAAACTTGTCGGGGGAAAGTTGAGTGATTTCAAATAAGCCAGTGAAGCTTCTGTGCTCCCAACTTTCGAGCAAGCTACGATCGCTCTCGGTTAAATCCGGCTGACTTTCGACAAATATGTCGATCGGGGTTTTCTCTCCGACTTTACCTTCGATGGTAAAACTGTCAATCACTTGATTTTGCTGAGCAATATCGTAGCGCTCGCCGGTCGATCGAGCAGCAGCATAAGCTTCCAAAGCTACCGCCAACTCTCCCTCAGCATCCAGCACAAAGTCAATTAAATTTTGCTTGAGTGTCCAAGCTCTGTCCAACATTTCATCCACAATTTATACCGATTTTGAATGAGAGGATTTAGATTTTTAACAATTATCGGGCTTGAAGCAACCAACGCTTTACGCTGGGGCTGCGATTGAATAAAGCGCATGGCGAACAATGACAGAAATATGCGATCGATGCCTCAGTCCTGAATAAGTTTAATTTTAAGGCTAATAGTCAAAAAAAAATGTTAATCTCAAACGGAAGCATCCCAATTTTGTAAAAAGCATTTTTTAGGAGTGCGATCGTCCCGCACAGCAAAGCCTCTACGTCTCTAGAGAGTTCTCACAGCGAACAGTCCTGTGAAATAAAAATAGTGATGAAAAATGGGATTTCAAGGGAGCATAAAAATACCCTCTCCGATGTAGAGAGGGGCTGAAAATCCCCAAAAACTTCGCTAAACTCGCGTTAAAAACTGTGCTATCTATCAACAACAGTCCAAGACGCAGCAGCCGGGGTTTTTTTTGATCAAACACTTCTCTCCATTCCGGTACCCGGCTAAAAATAACCGGAACGCTTGAGTTTTTGTGTCTCCAAGACAGAGAAATACTTGGCGTAAGCCCTTAGCGGCCGTCTTTGTCAATGTCACCAGGAACAGCCCGTTCCACCCGATCCCAAGCGTCGCGCGTGGCGTGCTTAGCTTTTTCCCAAGTCACATTAGACTTACCGCGATTTGTTTCGTAGTCGCGCTGCAAATCCGGTTCGATCTCGTGGTATTTCTTACCAGTAGCGCCATAGCGGCTGTATCCCTCATAACCGGTGCGGTATGCAGGCTGATAGTCTTCATAAGTTGCGCTAGTGTCCACGTAAGGACGGGAACTGTAGTTGCTTTGCCAGTAAGCATCTTCTACCGTGGGGTCGATCGCCTCGCCCACACCTTTGCCCACCAAACCGCCGCTAAATGAACCCACAACAGCGCCGACAACTGCTCCTACAGGCCCGCCGATGGCACCGCCGATCGCAGCACCCGCAGCACCGGCACTCGCCGCACCGATACCCGTTGCCACTGGATGAGCCCCTGTTTCCCCCGAAAGCGGGTCGAGGTTAGCATCAGGTTCATGTACCGTTTTTTTGTCATCGCTCATGATATTTTTTCCTTTTATCTAAATGTAACTATTATTAAATTTACCTTTTAAATTCATATCTATTCATCTGCCTTAAGGATGAATCTGCTAGCTTAAAAAGAAGGGAAATGAGAACATACTTTTTGACTCAAAAACGAGTTTTACACGCTACTCTTAAGCAATAAGGTGCGCCGAGGCGCACCCTAGATAATTATTTTCAAGTGAGTTCTGAACTCGGCTCAAATGTCTATTCGCTGAAGCTGTGTATTTACCAGCAACTTGAGTTAGATATAAATCTCTTGATTTATTAGTTGCCCGTGACCTTTTCGATCAAATCTTCAGCTTTTTGAACTATTCCTTCTTGCGGGTGTTCTCCCTTGTACTCCTTTAAGCTTTCGTCGTAAGCTTTCTCAACCTTTGCAGGATTTTGAGAGGTTTTGACTATTTCTTCGTAAGCTGCTTGGGGATTGAGATCCTCGAAACTTTCTGCGGGGTCAGTAATTTTAGCTTCTGGCTGCGCCTGAGTCCTGTCTTGACCTGCGTAAGCAGCCTGACTGGGTACTACCGCTAGACTTAGCAGACCAATGAACGCCAGGGTACAGACCAGCAAAATGCTTTGGCTCAATGTTTTTCCGAGAGCTTTTAAAACCCGCTTCATATCAACTTCTCCTCGTATTTTTCCGCAAAAATTATGGTGTTTGTCGCCCCTTCACTGCGATCGCACATTTACAACCTTGGTTCAAGCGCAATCTTTGTCGCAGCTACCGCATCTAGAGCGAGCCAAAAGGGATGTTTCCCGTGACATCCCATATCTTAAGCGCCTGCTTGTTACTATTACTTCTACCAAAAGATAGATTAGTTAGACAAGCGGAACTCATCTCCTATGAGGGGCGATCGCAATTCCTGCGAGGAACCGTATCTAGGGGTTTTCTCATCTATTACGAAGCCCCTGACTCTTCTTTTTCGGCGCGTCTTTCGCGTCTTTGCAGTTCTGGAACAAATTCCATTTCTCAACATTTTAAATTGCTATAAATAACCTAACTCACTACAAAACCACCTGCTCTATCTCTAGGTTTCTGTTCTGCATAGCTCGTTCAAATAGCTCAGTAGAAAGAGCTTGCTCTACCGACCAAACGCCCGGTTTTTCCAGTTTACCTTCTAACATTAATTGAGCTATGCTGCCAGTACCGATGCCCGTAGCGACGGCAGCACTGGGGTGTACCGCTGTCGAGCAAACTTTAGTCGGTTTGCCGTTTTTGAGACCAGTCACTTGCGATCGCACTGCCACACCAACCCCACTAAAACTATTAGTAACACTGGTCATCCCATAACTGACATAGGAGAGAAATTCAATCACGGAGTTATTTTTGAGCCAGCTAGCCGGCCAATACTTGGCAACAAACCAGGTAAGGTGATTGTAAAGGTCGGGAGACGTACCGAATTTGGTCACAACTGATTTGACGGGGAAAGTTTCGGGCAAAGTGATTGCTTCCGGCATATCGAACCAGTAAACCCCTGTGTTGCCGTAGGGTGCGGGAAATTCAATTGTTTCGCGATCGCTGTAGGGTTGTACTTGCTGCCACTTGCGATCGGCCCAAACGTCAAAAGGGGTTTGCAAACCTAAAAAAGTGGTTCTCATGACGGTAACGCCAGCGCCGCCGGAACCTCCGACAACATAACTCAAATGGATGTGTTCTGCTTCATCTAATTGTTCCACATCTCGCCGCACCATGCTATTAGACACACCGGGAAAAATTCCCGTATTAATAATAGCCGTTATCCCAGCATTCTTAGCAGTTTCACGCAATTCTAAAGCCCTGCGAGTAAAACTGCGGCTGTCGCTGACATCAGTATAATTAACACCTGCTTCTATGCAAGTTTTCAATACACTGGCGTCTCGGTAGTGAAAAGGCCCGGCACAGTGAACGACGAGATTAGAGGATGAAACCGCTTGGTGCAGGGCTGCACTGTCTGCTAAATCTAAAGTTTGGAAATGCACCCGATCCGGCGGCAATCCCCGCCCAATAGAGGCTTCAGAATTGCGTCCGGTAACAGTAATTTCCGCGTCGGTATGGGTAACAAGGTCTTGGGCAACGCTGCTGCCAATTCGTCCCCGACCGCCGACAATCAAAACTCGGTTTGCCATCGCTAAAAAAAGGGTAACGCCACTTTTCAGTTTCTCAAATTGGGGCCAGCGTTTTCATCCGCATAAAGTATGAATTGAGGAGAATGCGAGATGCTGGGGGATCGGCGGCGATCGCCCTGATCCAGAGATGGGCAGGGGCGAGAGACAAAGAGAATGAGTTGTTAATTTAGTCCCGTACTAGCTTTACCAATCGGGACCAACAATCAACCCCCAAGAAGTAACTCTGACTCACTCTAGCCCTATAATTTTAGCAATCTGAACAACTCGATCGTATTTTTTCGCTTCCAGGATTGTTTTTAGCTAGATGTTTCAATGCCTCATATTTGATTGATTCATCAGTTATCAATAGAGCAAAATTTTAAATTTTATCCAAATAGTTTTGGGTATTTTTTGAATATACCTCTTGCCAACTAATTTTAGTTAGGCTATAAAAAAAATTGTTTAATTGGAGCAGAGTGGGGAGCATCTCACATGGGTAGCCCAGCTAAAAATTGGAGGTGGGAACCCGATCGAAATCGTCGCCGCTGTTATAGTCTCCGTTGTAATTTGTTGTCAGCACTTTACAAGTATGAGATCGCGAAGGGGACTAACAGAAACAGAAAAACTTTACCTCCGAGGATTGCTTTCCGGTTGCAGTCCCGCCGAAATCGCTCGCCAACTATTTCAGAGTTCCAAAAGTGCAGAATTTCATTTATGTAAAACTTTATACCAATATGTTAAAAAACTCGCAGATGTACCTAACTAACCTGTAGGAAATTGGCGCAATATTTGCGATCGGCTACAGGAAGCCGGATCGAAAACTCTGTCTTCTCCTGAATTTAAAATAAATAATTCTGTACCCACAGAAGCATTAGTAAAAAGAGTTGGTATAGGTGTGATTGAGAAAAATACAATATCAATTGATATTAACATTTGACTAGAATTCCCCTCTACTGAGGAAACTCCGAAAAAAGAAGATTTGGATAAAGACGATTAGATGGGCGATCGCACTTGGGCACAGAAACGGCAATCGCCCCTGCACAGAGAGGCAAAAATGTTAATAATCTTATAGCTCATAGTTTGAGAAGGAACTTTTTGATAAAATATCAAAATTAAAACTGGTCGCACCCGTTGCGATTTTACCTAAAATAATCAAATTAGTCAAATTTATGTTTCGATTAAGTATCAGATCGAACAACAAAGCTCTGGGCTTTGTGGTGGGTTTATTAATTTTTGTCATTTTTATTCCCGGATGTTGGGCTTTAACAACTAATATTGCTCCCACACCAGTACGGCAAGTAGATAACAAACTAGCAGTGCGTGCAGATGTACAAAATACATCAAATTCTCGCTCTTCTTTAGGAGTTGGGCTTAATGGTATTGCTGACTACTCCACACAATTACCCTTTTTAGATGCTTTCAAATCTTCTAGACAATGGATAACTCAATGCGTTAGCGGACAACCAAGCTGTAAAGGTGAATGGGATACAGAGGAGTATAATCTTTTAAATCTTGATGAAAATGGGTGGGTGAAGTCTCTCCCATCCCCCGAAGATGCTCCTAAATATACCAGGGTAAGTACGCTATTACTGAGGGAAATCCCCAATCGCTATCCTTCAGGGCAATATATTGTTACTTATGAGGGTGAAGGTGCGATCGAATATGGCTTTGATGCCAAAAAAGATGAGGCTGCGTCGAAACCTGGGAGGGATATCCTTAATGTCGATGCCACACAAGGCGGAGGCATCATGATTATAATTACTGCTACCGATCCCAATAAAACAGGGAACTATATCCGCAATATTAAAGTTGTTCACTCCCAAGATGAACAGCTTTTTCAAAGTGGTGAAATATTTAATCCGCTGTTTATAGACAAGATTAAAAAATTTAGAGTCTTGCGTTTTATGGACTGGATGGGGACAAATGGTTCAGAACAAAAAGACTGGTCAAACCGACCTAAACCAGAGAGTGTATCCTATGCTGACAGAGGAAATGTTCCCATAGAAGTTATGGTGAATTTAGCTAACAAACTCCAAGAAGAACCCTGGTTTAATATGCCACATCAGGCTACGGATGAATATATGACTAACTTTGCTAAAATGGTCAAAGATAGTTTAGATCCCAAGCTGAAAGTTTATGTAGAGTATTCTAATGAGGTTTGGAATTGGTCATTTCCACAATCGAATTATGCTTTGGAACAAGGTAAAGCGAAGTGGGGAGATAAAGGCGATGCTTTTATGCAATGGTACGGAATGCGTACGGCTCAAATGTGCGATATCTGGAAAGGTGTTTTTGGGGATCAAAAGAATCGAGTTGTCTGCGTGTTAGGAACTCAAAGAGCTTGGAGAGAGTTAGAAACTTATTCTTTAGAGTGTTCCTATTGGGTAGCTGAGGGCAATAAACCTTGTTATCAACACGGGATTGATGCCGTAGCTATAGCAGGATATTTTAGCGGAAACTTGGGCGGGAAAGAAAGTGTTAGTACAGTAGAGTCTTGGTTGAATGACGCAGATGGCGGATTTAGCAAAGCTTTTAAGCAATTAAGAGAGGGCGGGTTACTGCCGGGGTTCAAAGATAGTTTGCCCGATGTTGAGAATGATTTTAAGTATTTCTTAGATGTGGCTCAAAAAAAAGGTCTCAAGTTATTTGTTTACGAGGGCGGTCAACATATTGTAGGTATTGAAGGAGTTGAGAATAACGAAAAACTGACTCAGTTTTTTATGGAATTAAATAGGCGTCCAGAAATGTATGATATCTACACCCAATTACTGAATAGTTGGAAACAAGCTGGAGGGAGTCTTTTCATGCACTTTGTGGATGTGAGTTCATTTAGTAAGTGGGGAAGTTGGGGCGCTTTGGAGTATGTGGAACAAAAGGGTTCGCCTAAGTATGATGCTTTGATGGATTTTATTGATAAGAATCCTTGCTGGTGGGATGGCTGTGCTGTCGAGGGATGATCGGGAATTGGGTGCAATCAAGAATCGTTTGATCGCACTTCCTCAAACTCTTCAGCATTCCCCGGCAAACCCGAACCCTCGCTACTCCTCAACCTGGGCGATTCCCCATTACTCGCACCGGCACCGTAACCCCCAGAATATCTGTCCTCCAAACCCGACTCCCTCAGCGCCAGCGCACTTCTTTGACTCGGCGACAATCTCTCTGTTGACCGGCGATTTGTCCCAGACATCGGTGGCTTGCGAGTTAAAGTTTTCCAAGCAGCCTTAATCCCAGTCACCACGCTGCGAGTAGTTACCTGCACGTTTTGCGCCTGCTTTTTGGCGCTACCAATACTTCGATCGACCTGTTTGACAACCTCGCCCGCACTTTGCACTCCCTCGCTGACATCATCCGTCAACTCGCTAATTTCCAGCCCCGTCAACCGAATCGCCTCCAAAGTGGGCGGAAATTCGCGAGAAAGCGTGTCAGCGAGCTTTTCCACGCTGCGGGCTGCGCGTGCCAGCGCTTGCACCGCAGGTATTAAAGTCACTAAAACAGCAGTCAGGCTAACTGCTACTAGCAAAATTGAAAGTCCTAGCCAAAATATGGGATCACTCACTTGAATCTGGGATTGGGGGTTGAGAATTTCATGCCATTTAGCGGATGGGAGGGCGCGACGGGGGACTCACTTCAGTTTCAGCTTCCGACAGTGTTTGCCGTTCCCGCTGAGTCGCTTCCAAACCTGCCGCGATGGCCTCTTTGAGTCTAATCAAAGTTTCGTCCCAATTTCGGATGGCAGTTTCAGAAAGTCGATCGGCCTGCAACTGCACGCTAGTCGATAAATCTTCCGCCAACTCCGGCAAAGCATCGGCCGATTTTTTCAATATCTGCCGCGTCTCCTTGCCGGGTCGCGGTGCCATCAGCAAGCCAGTCACGGCCCCGATCGCAGAACCCACAAGCAAACCGCCAATAAATAATCCTGAACGTTTAGTTGACATTTTTATAACTTCTCTCCATACACCAATTTTAGGCACGTTTGCCCGATCGCAGCCCTTTACAAAGGTAGAAATATTGTTGATAATCCTAGGGAGTCAGCACGGGCGGCAGTTTTAGGATAGCTTACCTCAAACGTCGATCGCGCCTGGACCAAAGCATCCGTCCCAAACCCAGCAATCCCAAAAGTTGCTGAACCTGTTGCAGTTGCAATTCCAGTTGTTGATAACGTAGTCGTAGTTGGCGGGTACCTTGCTGCCTTTTACCAAGGAAACCGGGCGTCGTACTGAGGATATTGCTGCTACAGCGTTCGATTGCTGCGATCCGAAGTTCCAAACGTGCGATCGTCCGCCTGATTTTCCACACTTTCGCAGCGATATAAAAACAGACCAGAGATATCATTAAATTGATAATTACCACACCAGCCAGCATTATTTTACCTGCTTTCAACTCATCCCTTTTACCATCTCAATAACCTTTCAGTCGTCTTCAGACGACTTAAGCTTTGAGGCAGGGGTTTAAACCCCTGCCGGACTGCCGGAGTATTGCAACCGCCTCAAAATACCCCTTGTAAAAGTTTTAAGCCTGAGACATAGCAGGCAAACAAACCTTAGTACCGCCCAAACCGCAATAACCATTCGGGTTTTTAGCAAGATACTGCTGATGATAGCTTTCTGCGTAATAAAACTCAGGAGCATCAATAATCTCAGTGGTGATCTTGCCGTAACCGGCCGCCGTCAAAGCCTGCTGGTAAGCATCTCGCGAAGCTTCAGCTAACTGCATTTGGGTAGCTGAATACGTGTAAATTCCCGATCGATACTGAGTACCAGAATCATTGCCCTGACGCATTCCTTGAGTAGGATTGTGACTTTCCCAAAAAACTTTGAGCAGCGTTTCGTAACTAATTACTTTGGGATCGAACACAACCAGAACTACTTCATTATGTCCCGTCATCCCGCTGCAAACTTCGTTGTAAGTAGGATTCGGAGTAATCCCGGCTGCGTAGCCAACAGCAGTCGAAAAAACTCCATTTTGCTGCCAAAATTTGCGTTCCGCTCCCCAAAAACAGCCCAGGCCAAACAACGCAGTCTCCATGCCGTTTGGAAAGGGAGGTTTGAGCGGATTGCCGTTAACAAAGTGAGTTGCCGGTACCGACATCGACTCTGCCCGTCCTGGTAATGCCTCTTGGGGAGAGGGCAGGCTCGACTTTTTGCCAAATCCAAATAGCACCATAAGTTTGTAAGGGGATCTCTGATAAACGTCTTTACCTTACTTAATAATATCAGATGTATACTGAAAGTAGTGGCCCTCTTAAAGGTAGAAGGTAAAAACCAGAAGGCAAATGTTTGTTACGGAAGGTTTTTGGTGATACTGCTCACTGTTAACGCAGTTTTAAATCACATTAGGCAGTGTTCTATGTCACCAAAACATACCTAAAATATCACCTACTGTTGAGGTATAAATCACGCTGATTTTAGGCAAAACAGCCGATTATTAAAGGTATGGTGTTGTAGAAGTTATTCAATACCATTTATGGGGAGTGTGTAGAAATGGGCGCTAAACCTTGCAGTCAACCTTTAAAATCTAATCCGTTTATTACTTACCGCGACCCAATTACAGGCAAGTGGATAGTGGTAAATCAGACTTTGCCCCAAGCAGCAGAACAAGCACAGCTAGTAGCAGCTTGAGTTTTCCTATTGATTTTTGACATAAAAATTAACTATAATTTCAGATTGCGTAGGGGCGCGTTTTACAAACCATCTATGTCAGAAACGAATAATCTGACAAACCCGCCCCCACAAGGCGAACAATCCCACTGTACATTTTTTCGATGCCAACAGAGACAGGGTTGATGTAGATTATTCGTTGTGTGGGGGCGGGTTTATCTAGATTGTTTGCGGTTCTTAAATATTATTGGTAAAACCCGCCCCTACGGGTATTTATGATTATTTAATCGGAGTTAATTTCATCTCTTTTTGCAGTTCCAAATACCGATATAGATATTCCGAAACTATCCCGTGCAAAAACAAGTCGCGGGCCGCATTAAACGGACTGTTTGGCGCTAGCGGATGGCGATTGACAATTACATGATTCCAGTCGCAATTTCCGATAATCTCGCTGACATACAGTCCGAAGTTTTCATCTAACTGAAGCGACATCACTGCTCGCGCAAATTCGTCGCTAGTCAAACACAGAGAATAAAATACTTTAAACAATTCGATCGCCGATTCTAAATCCAGAATGTTTAGCCATCTGCGTTTTTCAAAATCTATGGCAACTTCTACAGGTTGAATGCTATCATAATTTATTCCCCGTTTTTTGACGACTTGCAACCAGTTAGGATTTGTCAGCATTGCCTGGTTGTAATCCCAGACAAAGTTATAGAGAATTAAGTCGTGTTCGAGAAACGCATTGTCAGCTAAATCGCTAACAGTGCGCGGATAAAGCTTTGACTTTTCTATCTGGGTGTCGGGGCCGTTGTCAATCAAGAAGTTGATAATGTTGGAGCCGATGCAGATGTGTCGGACAATTAAATAACAAGCTTCTGGCGATACAAAATTATTTAGGAAAAATGCAGCCGATTTGTGCATTAAAGTGTAAGCGCGGAATTGAAATGGCAACAGGCGCTTTGTTGTCATAATTACCGCCAGCAACAAGTTAGCAATTACTTTGATCGGAATCAGCAAATAACTGCGAGTCCAGTTTTGCAAATCCCGGATCATGTAGGCTTTTGCCACTAAATCGACGGGAATAGAGCGATCGCAAAACAGCACATCCCAAACATTTGGATCTCGGCGGTTGTAGGGTTTACTAGCATAAGGAATTTTTCGCTGATCTGGGAGATTTTCGGTATCTTGTTTTTGCAGCTTTTGCATTAGCCTATTTCCTCCAATTGCAGCAAATATAAACGAGCAGTAACGCGAGCGGTTTTGACAATGCGTCGGGCAATGTCATCTGTCATCCATTCGGCATTAATCAAATTTTCCAGTTTTGCTAAATGCGACTCGTCATTAGATCCGTGATAAGCTAAAAACGATACTTGTTCGGATTGCAAACCGAGAGTTTCTTGAATTTGCTTTGCCCACTTTCCCGCCAACTGATTGCCCAATCCTTCGATAATAAACATACTGCCAATTAAATCGACTGGATTGTCCCGCGATGCTTGGTGGAAAATAAAAGCTGATAGTGCTTCGCTGCCAATATTCTTATCATATTCCACAATTTTTGCCAATTCACCGCCCACAGAAACATAATTTTGTTCTAGCATTTGATAGTCGCGGTGTTCGTCTTGAGCATGACCGATAAAAGTCGATCGCAGGCGAAAGTCACTCATGTTAGAAGCAGCGCGAGCAATCCAGCGAGCTCCCTCTACAACTTGTGGCCGGAGATTGCACAGCAAAGCTTGATAATCTTCTATTGTAAACTCTCCTCGGTACAATTTGCGGACAATGGGAACAGAACGAATTTCGCGATCGAACTTCAGCCAAATCCCTGCTAACTCCCGCAACAAATAAGCTTGTGGAGAGTTGGGGTGTTCGGGTTTAACGCTTTCGAGAGGCGAAGCTTCGGGAACCTCATGAAAGTTAGAAATTTGAGAACTCATAGGCTTATGGGTATTTTCCACAGCAGTTAACATCATATATGCCGTTGTAAAGCGGCCGCTTTCTGGCACGAAACAAAAGATTTTCTGTCCCGGTTGCAACTTGTCCGAATTGAACAATTCCTCTAACATTAAATAAATCGAGGCGCAGCCTGTATTTCCCCGTGTGTATAAGTTGGTAAACCATTTTTCTTCAGGAATCATGCAGCCTGCTTGTTCCAGAAGTTCTACAATTTGTCCCCGGAAAAAGTGAGACGAATAGTGGCACAGCAGCCAGTCGATTTCCTGCGGACAAACTCTCCCGGCTTTAATCAGCCACAGCCAACCTTCAACGCCTAATTTCATTACATTGTCCAGCAAGCGAATATTTTGTCGCAAGTCAAAAGCTCCCGCTGTGGCTGCATCGAGGTAGGAGGAATAATCCAACCAGCTTTTAGTTGATGTTTCGTTGGCTAATCCTGAATACATACAAACAGGATAAGCATTGCCGTGAGAAACGAGTTCTATCCATTCTATTTTTAAACTAATTCCTGTTGCGCTAGGATGGTTTTGGAGCAAGAATGCTCCGGCACCGTCGGAGAGCATCCAGCGCAGAAATTCTGTATCGAAAGGCAGGGGTTTTCCCGCTTGCACTGAAGTCTCTGTTTCAAATTTGGTGTTTTTGAACAGGCGCGAGGGAAATTCGGAAGCGACGGCAATTGCTGTTTGTTTTTTGCCGAGTTCGATTTGAGAGACGGCGTAATTTAAAGCACTAACTCCGGCACAGCAAACTCCTTGAGTTGACACTATTTCTAGGGGAGATAATTCGGAAAGTTCCCCGTGTACTGTGCTGGCAAATCCCGGTACTAATAAGTCTGGTAAAGTGGTAGCGCAGGCTAATAAGTCGATCGCCCCTGGTTCCAAATTTGCCTGGGCGATCGCGTCACGGACGGCAAACGCTGCCATTTGGCTGTTAGAATATAGTGTTTGCTGCTGTTTGTCGATCGCGTAGTAGCGCTGTTGAATGCCGTTGCTGTTGAGAATTCGCTGCCTGACTCTCGAAGGGCGCGAGGCAACTTTGCCGAGATATTCTTCCATCTCATCATTATTAATCGGTTCTCCCGGCAAAAATTTTCCCATCCGATTGATATAAGCACTGTACATGGGGTAAACCTCTAAAGTTGCTAATTTACTCAGGTTCGTTGCTTTGTTAAATCAAGCCAGAAAATATCTAAAATTGATGGTGCTTTGTGAAGCAGTGAACTTGCAAGGAGGAAGCAGCTATCTTGTAGAGTTGCCGGAAATCAGGCAAGTTGAGCAAGAGCGACAACAAGTTACCTGAAGCGGGGTGAAGTTTTATGTAATTAAGCCAATATGTAACTAGAGTTCCTTCGCAGCTTCCCGACTGAAATGGATATTGCAAAACTAGATACTTGGTATTCTCCTTCTCAACGCCGCACGGCTGTTTCGCTGTTGATGAAACGAGTAGGCGTAACTCGCACTAGGGCTGAATGCTTTATCAGGCTTTGGGTTTACTTATCGGTGAAACAGCTTCAGGAAAGCCAGCCCCGTCTCAAACCACCGCTGGCAAAACTGGAAGTGCCAGCAACAGAAGTGCAGTGCACTCACCGGGAAGCCGCCGAACTATTTTACTCCGATTCCGATCGCGGGAGCGATCGCGCCGCCGGAATGATGTTAGATAAATTAGCAGCACTCGGATTAATTGCAAAACACTTTGATGGTAACGCTACGGCAATTCAAATTCAACCAGTTTCAGAAATTTTAGATACCCCCGAACCTCAAAAGCCAGTACAACTCCAATTAGATGACTTCAACCCTCGGTGCGACGCGATTCCCGTTGCCAATTTATTAGCCACCAATTACAACTGGATGAACCGCAACACTAACGCCGTTCCCCACAAAATTGCTAAAATCCTCCGGCTTTTTGCCGATAAATACTCAAAGGGAATGCGAGTTTTGCGCCGCTCAGATAATCTCAATCCAGTCGGATTTTACTTACTTTATCCCACAGCTAGCGAATCTGAAGTAAATTTTTTTAATGCTGCTAGTAAAGGGCTTCATTTAAGTTCTATTTCCGATATCGATCCTTTCAAGATGGCGCTACCAGGAGATATAAACTGCCAGTCAGTATTTGTCCGCAGTTGGATGATCGATCCGCAGTATTTGTCAGAATACCGCATTGCTTTTCTCGAAGACGCACAAAAAGTTTTAGGCGAAATGCAAACAGATTTTCCCAATCTTTGCGACTTGTACACGTTAATGATTCACCCCATGTACGAAAAACAGTCCCTGGCTTTGGGATTTCAGAAGACTAGCAGCGATAGTCAATTATCTGTTTATTGGATGTATCTAGCATTGGATAGATTTTTAGCATTAAATATCAAAGAAGCGTTGCTCCAACTGTAATAGACATCTGGTAAATAGCCAGCCAAGGGCAGGCAGGATGCCTACACCACAAGAGTTTTACTCGTTACTCGTTACCAGGCTCTGCCTGGTAACGGAGATCCACAGGCTCTGCCTGCAATTTTCACAAGCAAGCGAGGCAGAGCCTCTGTACATCGGTTCCCAGGCAGAGCCTGGGCAACCAGTTAATCGCCGAATCATCTTGTTGTCTATAAAACTTCCCGTCCCAAATAGGGTTGTAAGGCTTCCGGCACTTTTACAGTTCCGTCTGGCTGCTGGTAATTCTCCAAAATAGCGGCCATTGTTCGGCCCACAGCTAAACCGGAACCATTGAGGGCGTGAACGAATTGAGTGCCTTTTTTACCCGCTTCTTTAAAGCGAATATTTGCCCGTCGCGCCTGAAAATCTGCGACGTTGGAACAACTGGAAATCTCGCGGTATTTGCCCGCAGATGGTAGCCACACCTCTAAATCGTAAGTTTTTGCCGCCGCGAAACCTAAGTCGCCCGTACACAGTGCGATCGCCCGATAAGGCAATTTCAGCGCCTGCAAAACTCCCTCGGCATCCTGCACTAACTTTTCGTGCTCTGCTTCGGATGTACTCGGATGCACGAGTTTTACCAATTCAACTTTATTAAATTGGTGCAATCGAATTAATCCCCTCGTATCTTTGCCGTAACTGCCAGCTTCGCGCCGAAAGCAAGGAGTATAAGAACAGTGATAAATTGGCAACTGTTCTGCTGTCAAAATTTCCCCTCTGTACAAATTGACAACCGGAACTTCGGAAGTAGGAATCAGCCACAAATCATCTTGGTCGCACTTAAAACTTTCTTCAGCAAATTTGGGTAATTGACCCGTAGCGGTGAGGGATTCAGTGTTAACTAAAAATGGTGGAATTACTTCTACATAACCTGCTTTTGTGTGGCGATCCAGCATGAATTGAATAATCGCTCTTTCCAGGGCAGCCCCGGCTCCAATTAAGCTCACAAAGCGGGGCTGAGCGATTTTTACGGCCCGCTCAAAGTTGATAATTCCTAATTTTTCGCCGATTTCCCAGTGCGGTAAAATACCTGAATTTTGGGGTATGTATTCGTCTCCCCAGCGCCGGATTTCGACATTTTCTTCTTCATTTTTGCCGATCGGCGTTGAGGAACCGGGCAAGTTGGGCAGCGGTAGCAATAAAGCTTCTATTTGAGCTTTTAGCTCTTTTTCCTGTGCTTGCAGTTCGTTCGACTCAGTGCCGACTGCGTTGCCTTCTGCCTGCAATTCCTGAATTTCGGGAGATTCGAGGGGTAAACCCGATTTTCTTTTTTGACCTATGAGTTTGGCAATTTCGTTGCTGCGGGCTTGTAGTTGCGATCGCTTGCCTTCCAACTCCCGCTGCTGTTTGTCTAATTGCAAAATCGGCTCGATTTCATAGTTACCTCCGCGCAGGTTGAGGCTTTCTTGCACGGCTTGCGGGTTTTCTCGGATTAATTTGAGGTCTAGCACAGATTTATTCTAAATCTTAAATTTTAGAGCGGCTGGGACAGAACGAGATGATATAGCAGCTTTGTTAATCATTGGCATATTGAATCATAATTTATTCTGACTCAAAATCTTCGTTGGGTGTCACCCCTGGAGGGTGACACCCCACAAATCTATGTTATAGTTGCAAATATTAGTAGATGCACCCTGATAATTTTCTACCCCAGCCAGCGATGGTAGGGGTTTTTTGTTGTGTGGCATGGAATTGAAGCCTTGGATGCACTATCAGTCTAAAAAACCCGGTTTCTCGCGATTATCGTCTCAAATGAGGCAATTACGTCAAGAAACTGGGTTTTTGCGTCCTGGACTAGGTTACTAAAATATGTTTCGTGTTAAAAGTTAAAGCCAGTGCGAAGCAACCAAACCCATTGAGTGTCGTTGCGGCTGTCATTCTCAGGATTAACAACGGCCCAAACACCAGGGGTGATGGAAATGTTGTCGTTGACCTGAAAGCGATAGAAAGCTTCAATGTGATAGGAAGTATCTCGCTCGCGGCGCACATTACTGCTCGTCACGCGACCTGGCAAACCCACCAAAATCCCCGGTAGGTTGCCTTCACCTCCCACATCTGGGAAACTTATCCCGATCGCTGCATACACAATATCGGCGCGATCGTCACCGTCAACATTTAGCAAAACCACGCCACCTCTACCATCAGAAACGCTGCTAACACCAGAATTTTCTGCATGGGCGCGAGTATAAACGCCCCAACCGTGAACTTGCAACCGGGGGGCAAGGCGGTAAAATCCTTGTACGCCTACAGAATCACTGGAGGTAGCAATATTGTCCCCAAACGGTCTCGCAGCCAGAAAACTGCCCGTACCGCCTGTGAGGTCGGCTTTACCGCTTGGTGCAAAGGTTCGAGAATACGCTACGCCAATGGCTCCGCGATCGCCCCGGTAGGCAAGCTGAACGAGAGCATTGTAGGAACCGTTGAATAAACCGTTACTTTGCTGCGAGAGATTGGGATTTCCGCCTACATAGCCCACAGTCAGGGTGAGGTTTTTGACGATCGTCCAGTTGACAGCAGCACCGCCACCTCCCCGGCGGTAGAGGGGATTGTATTGTCCGAACTTCGAGGGAATTCCCTCACTATCGCTGGCGATCGTGGGAGGAGTCAGCAAATCCGTAATATCGGGATACCCAACACCTGTCGGGCCGACGGTCAGCGCCAGATTAGAGGTCAGCGGGGTGACATACAATACGTGAGGGACGGTGATTGTGTTATCGACATTGCCATCAAAGTTCAAGGCCGTCATATTTGTACCCGTATAGTCGGCAATCCTGCCCAAGTTGCCGAATTCCAAACGGGTTCTCAGCATATCGCGACCGGTGAAGCTGGTTTCAAAATTTAATCGGCCCCGGTTGGCAACAATAGTGTTGGTGCGATCGCGCGAATCCCCAACACTGTTACCCGAGGTATCTGTTACCACCACGATAATTTCCGCATTCAGCTTCGTCGTAGTCGAGAACTGATTCGCTTCTAGTTCTGCTGTACGTGCATCGAGAGCATCGACTCGACCCCGCAACACCGATAATTCTGTTGCAAATTCTGCTTGCAGCTTTTGGACGATCGCTAAATCTTCCCCAGTAATCAGGTTGGTTGTTCCTGCAGCAATTAGTTCGCTGACTCGATCAAGACAGCTATTCAATCCTGCGGCAAATTCGTACCGCGTCATGGCGCGGTTTCCTCTGTAGGTTCCGTCGGGATAACCGGCAATGCAGCCGTAGCGTTCAACTAGAGATTGCAGCGCCTGAAACGCCCAGTCAGTTGGTTTTACATCCGAGAGTTGAGAGACAGAATTAACCTGTGCGAAGGGGTCTTCTGCCAAGGTATTTAACGGTTCCGAAGCAACTAATCTCTCAATTGGTGCTGCAAAACTTGGTAATGATGTTAGTAGAAATACAGCAGGTGAACCCAGGATAAAAGCAGTAATTAGGTGATAAAAATGCTGGATGTGCATAAGAAAAAGCTCCGAATAAGGAACCGATACACCGAATTAGCAATACCTTTACGCTGCGCTTGAACCGGTGCGAACTTTGTCAATCGTTACTGCGATAATTATCACCAGACCTTTGACAACTAACTGCCAGAAGAAAGACACGTTCATGAGAGTTAGTCCATTATTTAGCAGGGCAATAATTAAAGCCCCGAGCAAAGTACCCCAAATAGTGCCAATTCCACCTGTGAAACTCGTTCCTCCCAAAATTACAGCAGCGATCGCGTCTAATTCATAGCCTTGCCCCAACATTCCCGTCGCACTGTAGAGGCGCGACGCGCTCATAATTCCACCTAAACCAGAAAGCAACCCACTCACGCCATAGACAAATAACAGCACCCGACTCACCTTAATACCTGTCAACCGTGCTGCCCGAATGTTGCCTCCCACGGCATAAATATGCCTCCCTAGAACAGTCCGTCGCAAGACAAACCAACTCGCTAAAACTGCGAGGAAAGCGATAATAACCAACCAGGGAATTGGGCCGACATAATTGTTACCTACCCAAGCAAAATTCAGATTTCTATTGATAACTGTAGTGCCGTTAGCTACTAAATAAGCAACTCCCCGCAAAGCTGTGTAAGAACCGAGGGTTACGATGAACGGAGGCAAACCTAAATACGCAACTAGGGAGCCGTTAAGCAATCCCAAAAAGACTCCGGCTATTAACGCAGCCGGTACGGCAAACCAACCCAGACCTGGAACTAAGGAAACCAGCACCCCGACAACTGCCGTCACGCCCAAAATTGACCCGACTGAAAGGTCTATTCCGCCCGTCAAAATCACAAAAGTCATGCCGGTTGCTAGGACAATATTGATCGATGCTTGCCGGATGACATTGATCAAATTTCCTACTGAAAGAAAGTTGGGCGTTACCAGGGAAAAAATTATACAGATGCCAATCAAAATCGGCAGGATGCCGGCTACTTGGATAAAATTTCTCCAAGCTTGAGCTTTACTGGCTTTTTGGCGATCGCTCCCTGAACTTCTGCTGGTTTTTGTTTGCGTTTGACTCATGATTTTACTACCTCTTTTGCACCAGTGGCATAAGCCATAATGTTTTCTTGCGTAATCTTTTCCCCAGTCGATCCGCCTACTTCACCGACAAGGCTTCCTGCGCGCATCACTAAGACGCGATCGCTCATTCCCACAATTTCCGGCAGTTCGCTGGAAATCATCAAAATAGCTACACCTTTGGCTGCCAAATCGCTAATAATTCGATAAATTTCGCTTTTGGCGCCAATATCCACACCCCGCGTCGGTTCATCTAGCAAAAGTACCTTTGGGTTGATAGCCAACCAACGCGCTAGC
This sequence comes from Microcoleus sp. Pol8_D6, assembly GCF_036700965.1. Taxonomy (NCBI): domain Bacteria; kingdom Bacillati; phylum Cyanobacteriota; class Cyanophyceae; order Oscillatoriales; family Microcoleaceae; genus Microcoleus; species Microcoleus sp. Pol8_D6. Next base: position 71,473 of record NZ_JAUBPW010000025.1, read on the forward strand.
AGCAACTTCTGCTGATTTCCCCCAGAAAGATCCATTGCCCTGATGCTAGGGCTTGCAAGGCGAATCTGCAAATTATTAATAGCATCATTGACAACTTTCAACAAAAAATTTGAGTTAATAATGCCAGCTTTTGCTTCTCGATCGAGGACATTCATGGTGATATTCTCACCCGAACTTGCCTCCAAAAATAGTCCGAGAGCCTTGCGATCTTCTGGCACGTAAGCAATTCCGGCGGCCATTGCTTCATCGGGTGTCGAGACATTGAGATGACGACCTTCCAGTTTTATTTCACCGCTTACCTTTCGATCTGCACCAAAAATTAGGCGGGCAAGTTCTGTTCTGCCGGCGCCAACTAAACCTGCTAAACCCAAAATTTCGCCCGCATGAAGTTGAAAACTGGCCGGCTTTACTTTCTGGCCGTCGCTTAAATTTGTTACCTCAAGAACAACTGCACCCGGTGTTATTTGATGCTTGTGTTCGTACAAATCCTGTAAAGAACGACCCACCATCATTTCCACCAGACGATTAGCAGAAATTTCGTGCTTTTCAAGAGAGCCAATATATCCGCCATCTCGGATGACGCTCACGCGATCGGCAAGGGCATAAATTTCTGCCATTCTGTGGCTGATATAAATAATAGCAATGCCCTCATTCCGCAAGCGGCGAACCACTTCAAAAAGCTTATCTGTTTCGCGGTCTGAAAGCGCGGCCGTCGGCTCATCCATCACTAAAATTCGGCTGTTGTGTTTGAGCGCCCTAGCTATTTCGACTTGCTGCTGTTCGGCAATTGAAAGTGTAGAAACCAGGTCTCCCGCCTCAAAATTTGCATCGAGGTTTTTCAAGACCTCTGATGCCTTGCGCCGCATTTCATCTTGGTCTAGAAATGTACCTCCTTTCTTCAGCTCGCTGCCCATAAAAATGTTTTCAGCAACTGTCAGATTGGGGGCAAGATTGAGTTCTTGATAAATAATCGCTATCCCTAAATCTCTGGCTTGAGCGGGGTCTGTCATCTTAACAGCTTTGCCGTCTATTCTGATTTCGCCTGCATCGGCTATGTAGGCTCCCGCCAGAATTTTCATCAGCGTACTTTTGCCCGCACCGTTTTCCCCCATGAGGGCGTGGACTTCACCTGGGTAAACGGTGATATTTACATCGTGCAAGGCTATAAAACCATGAAAGGTTTTTTTAATACCTTGCATTTCGAGTACGGGCTTAGTGTTAATTGAATCTTGAGTGCTATTTACCATTGTAAATACCGTAAGGAAATCTGCTTGACTATTAAACTTATATCCCCCCTAGCCAAGGCGGGCACGGGGGCACCGCCCCTACGAAGGGGTGGACAAGATTCCGATCGAAGTCCCCCTTCTTAAGGGGGATTTAGGGGGATCTAGACTCGGGGAAAAACGGGATTCCTCAAGGGTTTTAGTCTTAACTTGACACGAAGAAGGTCACTCGCTGGTCCAGCCTTTATGTTGATTGACGTTTTCGCGGGTAATCAGCGCGACTGGAATCAGAATGTTTGGATTGGCTAGCTTTTTTCCTTTGAGAATGTCGTTACCGACTTCAACGGCCTTGGCTGCCATGCGAAATGGATCTTGAGCTGCTGTAGCCACAAAGAGACTGTTGTTCTGTTTGAGCGCATCTAAAGCTTCAGGTGCACCATCGACTCCCACAATAAAGAACTCGCTTCTTTGTGCTTGTTTGGCTGCTAATTCTGCACCAATGGCACAGGGGTCATTAATTGCAAAAACAGCATCAATTTTCGGGAAGGAAGTAAGCAAATCGCTCATCACTCTTAACCCGCCATCGCGGCTGCCTTCAGCGTTCTGATCTTTGGAAAGAACCTTGAGGTTGGGATATTTGGAGAAGACACTTTGGCAACCCTGAACTCGCTCGACGACTGAAGCGACGGGAGGCCCGTTGATAATCACAACGCTGCCTTTTCCTTTCAAGCGATCGGCTATATATTGACAGCTTACTTCGCCAGCTTGCACGTTATTTGAAGTAACTGTGGCATCCACGCCTCCCTCGGCGGCGGTATCAACTGCAATTATCGGAATTCCGGCTTGCTTGGCTTTTTCGACAGCGGGTGCAATGCCTTTGGTGTCCGCAGCATTGAGTACAATCATGCTGACATTAGAGGCAATAAAGTTTTCGATTTGATTAAATTGCTGATTTAAATCGTCGCCGCTGGAAACGAGAGTTGTCCTCACGTTTGCACCGCCGATTTTCTTGGCTGCGGCCTCAGCGCCCTTGCCAACTTGTACGAAGAATGGATTACCGAGGTCGCGGACTGCTACAGCAACTGATGAAAGTTCTGAGTTGCTTGGTTGTATGCTGTTTTGAGCGTTCTGGGAAGTGGCTGTGCAACTTGCCAGAGTGCTGCTGAGTAGACTAAAAAGACTGAGTGCGATCGTTACTCGTTTCACCTCAAACTCCAATAAAGGCTCGTTTGGAGAGAGTCCCTCGTACATATGAAGTTGCCAACCTAACATGAGCTTTTGTCAGGTTTCAGCTCAAATACCTATTTTTTTAGGTGAGCGGCTTCTCTGCGTACATAATTGTACGTAACCTAGTTTCTTTCTGCTCGTAAAACTTTCTCTCTCGGCTCATTAGACTGCTTTTATAAACGGAAAAGATATGAATATTCAATCTCTATCCTGGCTGCCAAAACAATCAACAAGCGGGATTTTTTTCAATGCTTTATGAGCATTATTTTTTTCACTTTTTGAGAAAAAGTTTAGGAGAATATTTTCGATCAAATATTTCAGAAATAGCTTTTAAAAGCTGGCAGAGTCATATTTAATTTAACTCTCTATCTTGGCTGATGATAACAGTTAAACACAGGAGCGATATCTATCTTTAGATATACCATACTTTTACCAAAAAGTAAAGATGCGAGATCCTCGATCGGCACTTGTCTGCTCATCCGCAGTCTGGTCGGGCGTGCCGCACCAACTCAATAAATCTTAAATTTTGCTTGGGGTAGGATATTGTAAAAAATCATTAAGTTTACAGTCAATAACGGTAGATCATAGTAAACTGACAGCAACGCTTCGCACTCACCCATGCAGCTAGTTAAAAAGCCCTAGTTAAAAAGCAGAGCTTCGCTCAAAAGCAACTGTGAGATTAGGCGAGTCAAATATTTGGCTGTAAAACCTGCAACTACAGTCATCATGACATGGTTTAAAAGCTCTGGATAATGGCGATCGCCCTTTTTTGCAAAGTTACTATACAGAAATAATTGTCTGCGCTGTTAATGGGTAAATCTGAGATGCGATCGACAAATCACCTATTCTGTTTCCTAGAAATATTTGCTAGCGAAGGCGGCATTCAATCCTACGTTCAAGATATTTTCAAAGCTTATGCGTCAATAACCGCAGGGACAAATTCGCCGCCACAAGCTGAAGTTTTGCTGTTGCGAGATTCCCCAGACTGCAACAATCCTTACGAATTAAAAAATCTGAAATTTTATTACCTCAAAACCGAGAATCCCTGGTTGGGGCGTCTTAAATTTGCTACAGTATTACTAACTCGCTTGCTGCAAAAACGACCACAGCGGGTTTTTTGCGGTCACATCAAACTCGCACCGCTAATTCAAACTTTATGCCAGCCGCTGCGAATTCCCTACACAATTTTAACTTATGGCAAGGAAGTTTGGGAACCGCTTGATCCCAAATATCAAACAGCAATGAGACAAGCTGACAGTATTTGGACGATTAGCAGGTACACACGCGATTCCCTACGGGATAGCTTCGCCGCGCGTACTTGCGAAATTAACAACTTAAATCCCGAAAAATTCCAAATAGTGCCTTGTACTGTAGATGAAAATATATTTACCACGGGGCCGAAGCCACAGGATTTATTAGAGCAGTACAATTTGCTTGGTGCTAAAATATTGATGACTGTAGCCAGATTGCGATCGACAGATAGTTACAAAGGCGTTGATGTCACAATCAAAGCTTTGCCGCAAATAGCCAAAACTTTTCCGAATGTGAAATACTTAGTTATTGGCAGAGGAGACGATCGCTCTAGATTAGTCAAACTCGCTGATGATTTGGGAGTTACCGAAAGAGTAATATTTGCGGGTTTTGTACCGACAGAAAATTTAGCAGCACATTACCAGTTGGCCGATGCTTATGTAATGCCCTCCCAGGAAGGCTTCGGTATAGTTTATTTGGAAGCGCTAGCTTGCGGAGTACCCGTACTCGCGGGGGACGCGGACGGGTCAGCCGATCCGCTGCAAGATGGTAAACTGGGGTGGCGAGTTCCTCACCGAGATTCAGCAGCAGTAGCGGTTGCTTGTGTGGAAATGCTGCGAGGAGAGGATAAAAGGTGCGATCGCGACTGGTTGAGGGAACAAACCCTGGCAAGATTTAGTTTTGAATCCCTTTGTCAATCCTTACAAGGAATTTTTCAACCCTCTCACTCAGATCAACTTATGCCGTAGAGAGCAGTTTCTGGGTGTACAATGGGAAAATTAACTCGATCGACCGCCTGAATTTCTGAGTAGGATAGAGTTATGCCTACCTGCAAAGACACCCAAGGAGACCACCGTGAACCAAGGCACCCCCAAAATATCTTTCAAGCTACCCCGTATTAGTAATTGGCTGATACTGCTGGGCATCGCGTGTTTGTTGGTGTCAATTGGTTTGGGTTGGATAGTTAAATCAGTGTTGATTCTAGTAGCTTTTTTGTTGCTGACGCCTGTGGTTGCATTTTTCGCGCTTCAGTGGTGGCTGAAACGCAATTTAATTGAGGACAATTGTCCAGTTTGTCAATACGAATTTACAGCTTTAAATCAAACTCAGTTTCAGTGTGCAAACTGCGGCGAACCTCTGAAAATAGAGGAAGGTCATTTTAGTCGCTTGACACCGCCCGGTACGATCGATGTTACCGCAGTAGAAGTATCCTCGGTTCAACAGTTAGAAGATTAATTAGAAAGAATAGGGCATGGGGCATAGGGCATTAGTTGGTTGTTATTGGTTATGTGTTACTTGTTACCTGTTATTTTTTATTTGTTACTTTTTGGTTCTAATAACCAATGCCCTATGCGCGCTGCCCTATTTCCAAAATTACTTTTCCAAGCGCACTGCATACCACTGCAAATATTTTCCCTGCCCGACATCTAATTCACAATAAGTATCAATTAAATACTTGGCTTGAGCTTCCACGCCAGATATTTTATGCAAGTCCTGCGGCAAATCTTCGTGTTCCTCGGTTAACACAGCTTTCAGCTTTTCTAACAGTTCAGCCGCAGTCAAAAACTGCTCTGGCTGGTTTGTTTCTAACACCACAAAGGTGTCTTCGTCATACAGTGACATAGTTTCAAAGGTTGAGGTTAATTATTTGTAAAATTTCGTGCAGTTAAGCGAGCGAAAGTATAAACTCTTAATTACAATTTTCCAGCCCCAGCTCGATCGTGTTACAATTGAACAACATCAGAATTCCTACCGGATTACCGTTATTAACTTACTTGTTAACTGACTTGTTAACCGAGTTGTAAACATATCCGACACAGCATTTCTGAGGAGATTTGTCAAGTGCAAATTTGTCAAGTGTCAAAATTTCAAGAAATATTCGATCGGCTGTATCTAATTATAACTGGCACTATACATTCCCATGATCACATCTTCCACTTCAACCCCAGTTGCGCGCAAGCCCTCTAAATCAGAAGGTCTGAAAGAACGCAGCAACTATTTACGAGAACCCGTTGCGACTGAACTGTTACAAGAAACTACCCACTTCACCGAAGACGGGATTCAGATTCTCAAATTTCACGGATCGTACCAGCAAGACAACCGCGACAATCGAGTTAAAGGACAAGAAAAAGACTATCAGTTCATGCTCCGCACCCGCAATCCCGGCGGGTTCACTCCGCCGCAATTATACCTAGCCTTAGACAAGCTATCTGAAGAATACGGCAACCACACGATCCGCGTTACAACGCGCCAAGGTTTCCAACTGCACGGCGTGTTGAAAAAAAATCTTAAAGCAGTGTTTTCCTCAATTATTAAAAATATGGGGTCAACCTTGGGAGCTTGCGGCGACTTGAACCGCAACGTCATGGCACCGCCAGCACCGTACAAAAATCGCCCAGAATACAAGTATGCGCTCCAATACGCCAACAATGTAGCGGATTTGCTGACTCCGCAAACGGGGGCTTATTACGAAATTTGGCTGGACGGCGAAAAAGCTGTTTCGGCCGAGGAAGACCCCGCAGTGAAGGCCGCCAGACAGAAAAACGGCAACGGCACAATCTTTAGCGACGACAAAGAAGAACCGATTTACGGCAGCCATTATATGCCGCGCAAGTTCAAGTGCTCCGTTACCGTGCCGGGAGACAATTCAATTGACTTGTACTCTCAGGATTTGAGCTTGGTGGTAATTACCAATGAAGCTGGCGATTTGCAAGGTTTTGACGTGTTTGCTGGCGGCGGTTTGGGCCGTACTCACAACAAAGAAGAGACTTTTGCGCGGGTGGCGGACGAGATTTGCTATGTTGCCAAAGATGATGTTTACGATTTGGTCAAGGCAATTGTAGCAACCCAAAGAGATTTTGGCGATCGCACAGACAGACGGCACGCGCGACTAAAGTACCTGATTAACGACAAAGGCGTACAGTGGTTCCGCGAAAAAGTAGCCGAATATTTTGGCAAGCCGCTAGAAGCCTTTAAACCGCTGCCTGAGTGGAAGTATTTTGATTTCTTGGGCTGGAATGACCAAGGAGACGGTAAACTGTTTGTCGGCATTTCTGTGGATAATGGCCGGATTAAGGATGAAGGTTCATTTCAGCTAAAAACAGCTTTGCGGGAAATTGTGCAGAAGTACAACTTGCCGATACTGGCGACGCCACACCAAAACGTGCTGATTTACGATATTTCGCCGGATCTTAAACAAGAAATTCAGGGAATACTCGATCGATGCGGCATTCAGCGAGAAACTGCGATCGACCCATTGGTACGCTATGGGATGGCGTGTCCGGCAATGCCGACTTGCGGGCTGGCGATTACCGAGTCTGAGCGCGTGATGCCGAGCATTTTAGAGCGGATTCGGGCACTTTTGACCAAAGTTGGCTTGCAAGACGAGCATTTGGTGGTGCGGATGACTGGTTGCCCAAATGGATGCGCCCGCCCTTATATGGCAGAATTGGGGTTTGTCGGGAGTTCGCCGGAATCCTACCAGATTTGGCTGGGCGGTTCTCCCGACCAAACGCGGCTGGCAAAACCAATTGAGGAAAAGCTGCACGTCAAGGATTTTGAAGCTTTTCTGGAGCCGATTTTTGTTTATTTCAAGCAAAAACGGCAACTGAGCGAGAGTTTTGGCAATTTTTGCGATCGCGTCGGGTTAGAATCTATCCGTCAATTTGTAACCAACTACCAATCTGCTGACTCGATGACAACTGAGATTAATGAATTAGAAGTTACGTCTAGTAACGGCGATGAAAACGAGACTGCCACTGCTGGCGGTGGCAAAGTCCGCCGTCGAATTAGCGTCCGCGATGAAATTTACAACGAGCTCAAGGAAGAAGCAGCCCGTCAGGGCAAGCCAATCACGCAGCTAGCTACAGAAGCGATTTCCACTTTTTTAAAGAAGATTAAGGAGGAAGGATAAGCCGATTTTCGATTTTCAATTTGTGATTTTCGATTGTATTCAATAGACTGCTGGCAAAAGTAATATAAAGGCAGAGCATTTGCAGAAAAAAACCCGAATTTGTAAGATAATTCCGGTTGTAGATGCTCTGCCTTTATTGTTTTTGATCGGTTGAAACCCCGGCTGTCTATCTCTTTTCTTCCTCTCTTCCTCTGCGCCCCCTGCGTTCTCTGTGGTTAAATAAAAAAAATCTCTAATAGAAAACGAACAATCCCAAATTCAATGCCTCAATTACAAAGATTAGCAATTACTGCCGCTCAAATTTGCGATCGCAAAATCGACTTAACTAGAGAACAGCAGCATTATTTAAATCGAGTGCTACGTTTGCAAGCAGGCGATCGATTTATTGCAATGGACGGACGGGGACATTGGTGGTTAGCATTCCTAGAATTACGGGAAACCGGGTTATTTGCCTCCATAGCAGAGGAGATTGCTGTGAACAGGGAGCTACCCGTGGAAGTTACTTTGATGGCGGCATTGCCCAAGGGAAACGGCTTTGACGAGGTTGTGAGACAAGTGACTGAGTTGGGTGTGGCAAGTATTGTGCCGTTAACGAGCGATCGAACTTTGCTCAAACCCAGTGATCAAAAAGTCGATCGGTGGAGAAGAATTGCTGCGGAGGCGGCGGAACAATCGGAACGTCAATTTGTGCCGACCATTTTAGAGCCTATTTCGTTTGAATTTGCTGTGAAAGATTGCGGTCAAAAATATCGATTTATTTGTGTTGCTCGCGGGGAAAATCGGCATTTGTGGGATTGTTTGAAGGGTTTAGAACCCCCCCAGCCCCCCTTGTTAAGGGGGGAGCAAGATGGAGCGACTGGTTTCGATCCCCCCCAGCCCCCCTTCATAAAGGGGGAGCAAGATGGGGAAGAATTATCGATTGTGATTGCTGTTGGCCCGGAGGGTGGATGGACTGACGGTGAGGTGGAAAGGGCGATCGAATTTGGTTTTGAAGCTGTTTCTTTGGGGAGTAGAATTTTAAGAGCAGTGACAGCACCGATTGTGGCTTTATCTTTAGTTGGCGCGGCATTTGAGAAGTGCTAATATCAACAAATAACAAATAATTCATCATATAGGTGGGTTGACGGGCAATGAAAATAGAGTTGAGGAAAGGTCGATCGCTCTTTTGGTCGATTCCCTACGGGATAGCTTCGCTTCACGCGCTTTTGGCAATTTTCGGTACACAATTAGTTTCTGCACAATCTCCGATTTTTCCCATTGCTCAACAGATTAATTGCGATCGGCCTCAAGGAGATGCACAAGTCAGAACTTGTATTAGGTTGAGGTATGAAGCCTCGGATCAACGGCTGAACGAGGTTTACAAACAACTGATTCCCCAATTGAGTGGCGAAGAGCGATCGCTACTTTCTGAAGCACAATTAGGGTGGATTAAGTTAAGAGATAAAACCTGTGAATTTGAAGTTTATACAAGTCGTGGCGGTACGGGTTATGGAGGTTTCCTCAGTGAATGTTTGGATCGCATGACTAAACAGCGCACTGCGGAATTAGAAAACTATTTAAAACAAAGATAATATAGGAAGTAGACCGTACAACACCTGACAACAATAAATAGAAACAAGTATTTATGAAAAGCCGCTCGCCCTTCACCCTTACCCTCACAGTCATCTCAGCGATTGTAACTACCACCGTACCACAAGTTTTTGCCCAGCAACAGCCATCAGCCAACCAAATCTACATCGATAAAAATTGCCAGCGCAATCAGCAACTACCGCAACTTGAAAGATTTACTATCTTTAGCAGAAACGAATTTACCACGAACGGTCAAAACTACTGGTTCTACGCCGCCCGCTATCTAGACGGAACCGTGCTTTTCTGTACCTCACAACCCAACTTCAACCAACCTAAACCTCTAACTGCAAAACAAATACAATCCCAATTTATTGACAAAATAGTCCGAGATCCCAACAACAAAACAGCCTTTATCATCGCAGTCAGAGAAGGAAATGGCCCCGAAGCACCAGTGACCAATTACGGCTTAGAATTGAGCAATGTCGATCGCCCAAAACTCACCTCCCTTTCCATCCTACAGCAGCGGGGAACCCTCAAAGACGGCGACCCCAGCGAACACACCTTTCAAGGACGGACCGGTCAATCTATTACGATCGAGCTCAAAAGCAGAGCATTCGACCACAACATAACACTGTTCGACACCAGCGGCAAAAATATTGCCCAAACAACAGGTAACTCCCAGAATCGCCGAGAGTCTCAACTCACCGTAAAATTGCCTAGTAACGGCACTTATAAAATAGTTGTTAAAGGAGGCGATCGTACAAGCAAAGGTTCCTACAGCTTAAGCATCAATTCCAATCAACTTTAACTTATATTTTTTTACATCCACTCAACATCCCTCTCTACAAATCCGCGTTCATCCGCGTTTATCTGCGGTTAAAAAATCCAAATTTTAATTTTTCCCAACAGCCCAAAATCCCAAACTAACATAACAGCGAAATTTGTTAACCAGTGGCGAAACCAACCAAACATCAGCCAAGATAGAAACAACGCCATTCCCCCAATCGCCATGACAGACATCAACCAAATAGCCGCCGCCCTAGAGGGTAAAGACTACAAACAAGCTGCCCAACTCATCAAACAACTACAAAAAGAATCCCCCGAAAATCCGTGGGTACAATACTATATTGCCCGCTACTACGAACTCACCAACCACCTCGGAAAAGCCCAAACAACCTATAAACAAATACTCCGCGACATCACCAACCCCAAAATCGTCTCCCAGACCCGCCAAGCTATTCAACGGATTGAAACCGCACAACAAAACCTCCGCCAACAAGCCATAGAAACCGCCAAAAACGACCCTAGCAACCTCGAACCCGGACTCCTCATCCTCGAACCCGTGAGTCCCGAAAACAAACCCGCCGCCATTCAAAATATCAGCAGAATCTTTAAAATCGACGCCTACACAACCCGGATGCAAATCCAAAGCCGCGGCTGGAGACTCTACAAAACTGGCCCCATCGCCGCACTCCGAATTTATGGTCAAGAACTCCTCAACGCCGGCATTCCCGTATTTTGGGCAACCTTAAGCGATATTCAAAAAATCCAAATCTTCCGAGTGCAACACTTCCAGTCTCTCTCTTCCCCAGCCGTTGTTTGCAAAGATAAACTCGATAGACTCGGTGCGATCGAATTTAACTGGTCAGAAGTTACCCAAAGAGTAGAAGGCTTGTTGCCGATGTTCATCGAAGTCATGGACTACTCCCCCAACCGAAGAAAGGAGCAATTTCGCCACAGAGAAATCAGGCAAGATTACGCTCAAATCTGTGACTTACACATTCCCAGCAGAAACTGCATTCTGCGAATTTGCGACCAAAGTTACGAATTTCAACAAGGAGTTGACTTCACCAAAGCTTCAGCCGAGCTCCCCACTTCACCGAACCAGAAAAACAAAACATCGAGAGTCAAAAACTCTCCCCAAATTCCTCAAAGTACCACCCGAATTAACTGGAATAACTTACTGGAAATATTAGATCGCCAGCTTGACGTTACAGTTTGGTCAGAATTTACGCCCTTTGCCGAGACAGTGCTCGATTACACTAATATGTTGAGCAAAATCGAATCTCATATAGAAGTCGAGCGCAAATCCGAAACTCCTTGGGACTCAGCTTTTCACCTATACAGCGGATTAGCTTTCCTCAGAAACCAAGAAAATAGGGAATAGAACAAATAGTTCAAATTAAAAATGAGGAATCCCATTTTTAATTTTTTAACGTCAGCATTGGGAATCATCCAATGCCCAATTCCCTATTATCAATTCCCAATTTCCTACTTCGTTTTCACCTGACGGGCCATTTCCCGGAAATTGTTCATGCTAGGGCCAGGGGTCCGACGGCTTCCATTTGGTGTCGGCATTAAATTATTAGGAGCAAAAGTCCGATTCGGTTCAGCTTGACTCGGCACTTTTCCGTTAGTTGCTGCCGCTGCCGGTACCTTCGCGGGTGCTGCATTATTAGCAGGAACGCTAGCGACTGGTTCGTTTTCTTTCTTCGACTTTTTCTCTACCTTAGCCTTTTTAGCTGGTTCAGACTTCTCAGACTTCTCAGACTTAACAGACTCAACTTTTGCCGGTGCGATCGCAACAGGCTCAGCCTTCGCAGGCGCAACTTTTGCTGGTTCCTTCGCTCCCGATTCGCCCAAATCTAGGAAATATTCAGACTTTTTCAAACCCAACAGTCTGGCAAAAAAGCCGAAAATACCGCCGAAGAAATTTTTGATAAAACCAAACATTAGACTTACTCCTTTTGTTCTTTTAGAGAAATTTGTACAAGCTTGTCAACAAAGTTAGATTACGAGCTAGGGCAACCTTTGTCTACATTTATTCATCAAAATTTACATTTGGCTATATCTAAGCTAGCTCATCAAAGCAAATTTTAGGTATAAATACTCGCAGTGCTTTGCACTTATTTACAAGTATCTCAGAATTTGTTAGCAATTCCCACTAATTGTCGATCGTACTTCGATCCGATTCGCTAGCTGTCCTAGTACGGGTCACACTCCCTAGGGCAGTGATTTATGCTTTAATCACCAAGCAATTTTCTTTTCAAATGAACAGTTCGCTCGATCGCAATCCCGTCATCCTCCTACACGGCATCTGGGACACAAAGATGATTTTCAGCAAAATGTCCGCCCGCCTCACCCAACTCGGATGGTCAGTCCACAGCCTCAACCTCACCCCCAACGACGGCAGCCTCAGCCTTGACTTACTGGCCAAGCAACTCGCAGACTACATCTCTGAAACCTTCGATCCCGAACAGCCTTTAGACATAGTAGGCTACAGCATGGGCGGCATCGTTAGTCGCTACTACGTCCAGCGACTCGGAGGAATCAACCGCGTACAGCGTTTCATCACCCTATCTTCCCCCCACCACGGCACCCTCACCGCTTATTCCCTACGCCTACCAGGATACCTGGATATGCGCCCCGATAGTGGCTTGCTGCGCGATTTAAATCAAGATGTGACAATGCTCAAACGCATAAACTTTACATCAATGTGGACGCCATTTGACATAATGATTGTACCGGCGAACAGCTCCCAAATGCCAGTAGGTAAAGAAGTTAAAGTCAACGTTTTACTGCACCGCCAAATGGTGACAGAACCCCTAAGTATTAACGCATTAGTTGAAGAACTAAAAGCACCTATTGAACAGAAAATTCCTACTTAAAAATGAATAGCAATTTCAGCCGCAACCCTGTCTTGCTAATTCACGGAATCTTCAGAAAATCGGGTATTTTTCACAAAATGTCTGCCTACCTCACCCAACTAGGATGGTCAGTCTACACCCTCAATCTCTCGCCCCATTGGGGCAACGCTAGCATAGACGAATTAGCCCAACAAATAGCAGATTATATAGACAAAACCTTTGCGCCAGAACAGCATCTAGATATAGTAGGATTGAGCATGGGCGGTTTAGTAATACCCATTCTCCAAAATTATGCTACAGTATTTAGTGCCGATAGAATATAATCCCATCCCGTGATAGATGCGATTGTTTCACT